>CAKSWA010000047.1 GCA_934511165.1 uncultured Oscillospiraceae bacterium
AACTTCTGCGTGGTGGAAATGTCGAACTTCTATCTGGACGTTATCAAGGACCGCCTCTACTGCGACAGCCGCGAGAGTCTTTCCCGCCGCAGCGCCCAGACCGCGATCTACCAGGTGCTCGACGCAATGACCCGCCTGCTCGCCCCGGTGCTCTGCTTCACCGCCGACGAGATCTGGCTCGCCATGCCGCATACGGCAAACGAGGATGCGCGCGCCGTCGCGCTCAACGACATGCCGGAGGCGAACGACGCTCTCCGTCTCTCCGAGAGCGAGGAAGCGCATTGGAGCAAGGTGATGCGCGTGCGCGCCGACGTGAACAAGGCGCTCGAACAGGCCCGCGCGGAAAAGCTCATCGGCAAGCCGCTGGATGCGCGCGTGACGCTCTATGTGTCCGAGGCCGCCAGCGAGCCGTTCGCGGAGCTGGAGAAGGAAGACCTTGCGCCGCTTTGCATCGTGTCCGAGCTGAAGATCGTCCACGGCGCCGGCGAAGGCGTCCGCGGCGAGAACTTCGACGGACTCACCGTTCACGTGGAGCCGAGCGCCCTGCCGCGCTGCGCGCGCTGCTGGACGCGCTCCGAGACCGTCGGCACGAACGAAAAGCACCCGACGCTCTGCGCGCGCTGCGCTTCGGTTGTGGGCTAACGCTTTCAAGCAAACCCCTCAGTCAGCCTGCGGCTGACAGCTCCCCTGACGAGGGGAGCCAAGTGAGGTTGCAAAAAACCGGCTCGCCTCCCCTAATAGGGGAGGTGGCGCGGCGCAGCCGTGACGGAGGGGTTTTTCAAACATCGCACTTCCTGTATTTCCATAGAGAAGGGAGATTTTGATTCATGGTTTATGGTATCATTGGCCTTCTGGCGCTGCTGATCGACCAGTTCCTCAAGTTCTGGACGGTGTCCAACGTTGCGCTGAACACCGGCATCCGGCCGCTGATCCCCGGCGTTCTCCATATTACGTACATTAAAAACTTCGGCGCGGTGTTCGGCATCATGTCCGGGTTCGGCGCGCTGCGCTGGATTTTGCTCATCCTTCTGCTCGCCTTCACGGCGCTCATGGTGTTCGCCTTCATCAAGGGCTATTTCCGCACGGGCTTCGTCAAGGTCTCCGGCGTGCTGCTGCTCGCGGGTCTTCTCGGCAACGGCATTGACCGCGCGATCTACGGCTACGTGCCTGATATCTTCGAGTTTGAGTTCATGAACTTCGCCATCTTCAATCTGGCGGATGTGCTCGTGCTCGTCGGCGGCATTCTCTTCGTTGTCGCAATTCTGACCGGCGGTCTCCGCCGCGCGGATGAATTTGACGATTACGAAGAGGACGAGACGCCCGTCCGTGCCGCCCGCCGCCGGGAATATGACGACGAGCCCGCCCCCCGGCGCACGCCCCGCGCCGCGGAGGAGACTCCCGTGCGCCGCACTGCGCCGCGTCCCGCTGCCCCCGCGACGGCAGCGCCCTCTGCCCGCGGCACCGCCGCGCCCCCTCCGGCGCGCCAGCGCGCCGCCGGAAACGGCGTTCCGGCGACGCAGCCGCGCACAAAGCGCGTCATTGACGAGAACAGCGTCCCCGTGCCGGTTCGCCCGGCGGCACGTCCTGCCGCTCCGGTGCAACGCTCTGCCGAGCCCGTCCACCGCACGGCGGCCGCACCGAGCGCGCCGGTAACGCGCGCCGATCTTGCCGCGCAGAACGAAGCGACGGTGCGCACCGTGGCGCGTCCGGCGGCGAGCGCAAGACCCTCCGCGCCCAAGGCGGCCCCGGCTCCGGCTCCCGTGAGAGAGACGCCGAAGGCGGCGAGCGCTCCGGTGAAGGAAGCGCCGAAGGCCGCTTCGACGGAAGAGTTCGATCTCGACTCCATTCTCGCGGAGTTCAAATGAAAATCACAACCGTACAGGCGCAGGAGAGCGGCGAGAGGATCGACGCTCTCCTTGCGCGTTCGGGCTATACCCGTTCCGCTGCCGCGCGGCTCATCGCCGCCGGGCAGGTGACGCGAGAGGGAAAAAGCGTCAAGAAAAGCGAGCTCACCCGCGCGGGGGATGAATTTCTCGTCGCCGAGGACGATACGCCCGCCCCGGCAACCGCCGTGGCGCAGGACATTCCGCTCGACATCGTCTATGAGGACGGCGATCTCATCGTGGTGAACAAGCCGCGCGGGCTCGTTGTCCATCCCGCGCCCGGCCACCCGGATGGGACGCTCGTGAACGCCCTGCTGCACCATTGCGGCGACTCGCTCTCCGGCATCGGCGGGGAAATGCGTCCCGGCATCGTCCACCGCATCGACCGCGACACGAGCGGCCTTCTGATCGTGGCAAAAAACGATTTTGCCCACCAGGCGCTCTCGGCGCAGCTCGCCGACCGGAGTCTTTCGCGTGTGTACGAAGCCGTCGTCCACGGCGGCTTTCGCGCCGACGCCGGTACCGTGGACGCGCCCATCGGCCGTCACCCGGTCGACCGCAAGCGCATGGCCGTCACGGAGAAAAACTCCCGCCGCGCCGTGACGCATTGGGAAGTTATCGAGCGGTACGCCGCTTTTACGCACATCCGCTGCAAGCTGGAAACCGGACGCACGCACCAGATCCGCGTCCACATGGCGCACATCGGGCACCCGCTGCTCGGCGACATGGTATACGGCGCGGGAAAGCCGGAAAAGGGTCTGGAAGGGCAATGCCTCCACGCGCGGACACTCAAATTCATCCACCCGCGCACCGGGGAGGCCATGGAGCTTACCTCGCCGCTGCCGGAGTATTTTACGAGCGTGCTCGCCCGGCTCGGCCCGCCGCTCGGCACAGAATAATAAACGATCCGGTGCGAAAGCCGCGCCGGAATAAAGAGAGGGAAAGGCTATGCAATACGATGTCCTTGTCGTGGGCGCCGGCGTTGTCGGCTGCGCTACGGCGATGGAGCTGGGCAAATACTCGCTGCGCGCCGCCGTGATCGAGGCGGGCGAGGATGTTTGCACCGGCACATCCAAAGCAAACTCCGCCATCGTCCACGCGGGCTTTGACGCCCGCCCCGGCTCGCTCATGGCGCGGTTCAACGTGGAGGGAAGCCACGCGATGCCGCGGCTCTGCGAGCGGCTGCAAATTCCGTTCCGGCGCTGCGGGGCGCTCGTGCTCTGCTTTGACGAGGCAGACCGTCCGGGGCTCGAGGAGCTTCTGCACCGCGGCGTGAAAAACGGCGTGCACGGCCTTCGCATTGTGGAGCGCGAGGAGCTGCACGAGCTCGAGCCGAACGTCTCGCCCGAGGCCGTCGCGGCGCTCTATGCCCCCACGAGCGGTATCGTGTGCCCCTTTGAGCTCACCTGCGCCATGGCGGAAAACGCCGCGCGCAACGGCGTGGAATTCTTCTTTGACACCCGCGCGGAGAATATTACCCGCGAGGGCGATCTCTGGAAGATCGAAACGGCCAACGGCTCTTTTGAAGCGCCGGTCGTCATCAACGCCGCGGGACTCCACAGCGCCGAGCTCAACAACATGGTGTCCGATAAAAAGATCACGATCACGCCGCGCAAGGGCGAATATATGCTGCTCGACAAAAAGGTCGGCAGCATGCTCTCGCGCACCGTGTTCCAGCCGCCCACCAAAATGGGCAAGGGCGTTCTCGTAACGCCGACCGTCCACGACAATCTCCTCATGGGGCCGACCGCCGTAGATGTCGAAGATCCCGAAGCGACAAATACGACCGCCGCGGGACTGGACAGTGTTATGCAGAAGGCGAGAAAGAGCGTTCCCGCGCTCCCCGGCAACCGCACGATCACGAGCTTTGCCGGACTTCGCGCGCATGTGGAGCAGGACGAGCACGACTTCATCATCGGCGAGGCCGAGGGCGCGCCGGGGTTCCTCAATGCCGTCGGCATCGAGTCGCCTGGCCTTTCTGCCGCGCCCGCCATTGGCGCATTCCTCGCCGAGAGCGCGGCGTATCTCGTATCTGCTCCGATCAACAAGAAATACGATTCCACCCGCCCGGAGGTCTATCGCCCGAACGAGATGACCATCGAGGAGCGCGCTGCGTTCGTTGCGGAGCACCCGCTCTACGGCAACATCATCTGCCGCTGCGAGCAGGTGACCGAGGGCGAGATCGTCGACGCTATCCACCGCGTCCCCGGCGCGCGCAGTCTCGACGGCGTGAAGCGCCGCACCCGCGCCGGTATGGGGCGCTGCCAGGCGGGCTTCTGCTCGCCGCGCGTGCTGGAAATCCTCTCGCGTGAGCTCGGCGTGCCGCAGGAGCAGCTCACGAAGAGCGGCGGCGCATCGTTCCCGATCGCCGGCAAAACGAGAAAGGACGGCGAAAACGCATGAATACCTACGATATCGTCATCATCGGTGCCGGCCCTGCCGGTCTCGCCGCCGCCATTGCCGCAAAGGAAGCGGGCGTGGAGGATGTGCTCGTCATCGAGCGCGACAGCGTTCCCGGCGGCATTTTGAACCAGTGCATCCACAACGGCTTCGGCCTGCACACGTTCCACGAGGAGCTGACCGGCCCGGAATATGCCGCACGCTTCCTGCGCCGCGCGGAAGACCTGGGCGTTGCCATCCGTCTTTCGACGATGGTGCTCTCGCTCACGAACGAGCGCGTTCTCACCATTACGAGCCGCGAGCGCGGTGTGGAGCAGATTCGCGGCCGCGCCGTCATTCTTGCGATGGGCTGCCGCGAGCGGCCGCGCGGAGCGCTGAACATCCCCGGCTACCGCCCGGCGGGCATTTATTCCGCCGGTACGGCGCAGCGGCTGGTGAATCTGGAGGGCTTTATGCCGGGGCGCGAGGTCGTCATCCTCGGCAGCGGCGACATCGGCCTCATCATGGCGCGCCGCATGACGCTCGAGGGCGCGCACGTCAAGTGCGTGGCCGAGCTCCTGCCGTATTCCGGCGGACTCAAGCGCAACATTGTGCAGTGCCTGCATGACTATGATATCCCGCTCCTTTTGAGCCACACCGTTGTGGATATCCACGGCAAGGAACGGCTCGAGGGCGTCACGCTCGCCGAAGTCGGCCCCGACCGCAGGCCGGTGCCGGGTTCGGAGAAGTATATCCCGTGCGATACACTGCTGCTCTCCGTCGGTCTCCTGCCGGAGAACGAGCTTTCCGAGGGAGCGGAGGTGACGCTCGACCGCGTGACCGGCGGCCCGGCGGTGAACGAATCGCTCGAAACGAACGTCCCCGGCATTTTTGCCTGCGGCAACGTGCTGCACGTTCACGATCTCGTGGACTATGTGTCCGAGGAGGCTGCGCGCGCCGGAAAGGCCGCGGCGAAGTTTGTCCGCGGCGGCACGCCGAAGAGTGCGCGCGTGGTGAAGCTCACCGGGCGCGACGGCGTGCGCTACACCGTGCCGCAGACCGTCCGCCCCGCCGCAATGGGCGAGAGCGTTGTTGTGCGTTTCCGCGTTGCGAATCCGTACTACGGCAAGTACCTCTCCTGCTATGTGGACGGCGAGCGCATTTCCCACCGCAAAAAGCAGATCATGGCGCCCGGCGAAATGGAGTCGTTCACGCTCACGCGCGAAGCCCTCGGCGAGAGCGCGAAGGAAGTCGTATTCTGTGTGGAGGAGGAGTAAATCATGGACCTGACATGCATCCGCTGCCCGATGGGCTGCGCCATCCACGTGGAAATGGAAAACGGACAGGTCGTTTCCGTCACGGGCAACACCTGCCCGCGCGGGGCGGAGTACGCGAAGAGCGAGGCCACGGCACCTGTGCGCACCGTGACGAGCACCGTGCGCGCTCTTGGCGGCGTGCGCCCGGTCGTCGCGGTGAAGACCGTGCCGGACGTGCCGAAGGGCAAGATATTTGCCGTGATGGACGCCGTCCGTGCGCTGGAGGTCAAAGCGCCGGTACATATCGGCGACATTCTCTGCGAGAACATCGCGGACACCGGCTCGAATCTCGTTGCCGCCGCGGCACTCGACGCGGAATAAGAAGCCTTATTCGTATAACTATAACAAAAGACCGGGGACACGGCCAATGCCGTGTCCCCGGTTTCCTTATTCTTCGGTTTTGCTCTCCGGCGCGGCGAGATACGGGTCGGGTTTCAGGAGGCGCTTCCAGTAGCCGTCGAGCAGGTACAAGGGTCCCAGACTCGCGTGGCAGAGGAGGCGGTCCTTCGCCGAGAGTGTCGTGACCGGCGCTTCGGAATATTTATAGAATACGCTGTCGTGCCCGACGCACAGGCCAAGCGCGATGTTCAGCTCCGTCTTTTCCTCATTGAGCACAAGCGCCTGCAAGACGGGGTTGCAGATGTTCGGCCCGACTTCGAGACAGCGCTCCGGGATACCGAGCTCGGTTTTGTTTACCATGCCGCACTTGCACGCGACGCCCGTGACCTCATATCCCTGCGCGCGCAGGACGCGCGCGAGGGCGTTCGCCTCGCGGATCAGTCCCGCGCAGGTGGCGATGCCGATCTTTTTGACGCCGAGGAGCTGTGCGAAATGCATCGTTTCCTCGATGCGGCTTTTCGTGCCGTAACCGTCGCGCTCGTTGACTGCCGCGGCGACGGAAAAGGCGTTTTCTTCGCCCTTTAAAATTTCCAGTGAGCGCTTGAGCAGCGCCTCGTCCAGATGCTCCGTCCGGCAGAACGGCGGGAACTGCCCGCCCTTGCCGCGGCAGGGGGCGCTGCCGCAGTCGATGCAGGAACGATTTTCGTTGTCCATATCGGCGGCCTCCTTACTTTGCCTCGGCGCAGCGCTTTTCGAGCTCGGCGCACACCTCGGCGTATTTGTCCTCATCGAGAATGTAATGCTTTTTATAGAGCACATAGCTTGCGTACATGAGCACGAACGGCAGCACCGTCATGCACAGCAGCAGCCCGCGGGACTGGCCCGGCTGGACGGAGGAGACGATCGTATCGATCTGCGCGAGCTTGTCGGCTTCGGCGATCTCGCCGAGCGAGGCCGCGCGCTCAAGAGCGGAGATCTGGTTGGTGTAGCCTGTGACGCCGAAGATGAGATACGTCGCGGACGTGACCGCCACGACGATCGCGGAAGCGAGCTTTGTGAAGAACGGGCGGAGGGACGTGATGATCGCCTCGTCGCGCTCGCCGCGGAGGTATTCGTTGTACTCCACGGTGTTGATGAGCGAGATCATCATAATGAGATAGAAGCCGTACTGACCGAGGTTTGCGACCATGTAGCCCGCGGTGAGGATCCAGAACTTCACCATGCCGCCGCTCATTGCGAGACCGGAGACGATCATAACGGCGTAGCCGATAACCGAGAGCAGCATGAGCTTATCCATCATCTGCTTGCGGCGGAAGCGCTTGGCAAGCATGGGGTAGAAGATCATGAGAAGCGCCGTTGCGGCGAGGCCGACGGTGTTGAAGAGCGAGTAGAGCCCGCCCTCGTAGCCGAAGGCGAAATACACATACGTCGAGCCGAGGCCGCCCATGACGACGTCGTTTCCGATCTGCTGAAGAAGGAAAACGAGCGAGATCCAGAGGATCTGCGGGTTGCCGGTGATGGTGTTCCAGATCTTTTTGAAGCTGACGGGCGGGACTTCCTTCGTATTGTAATCCCGCCGCTCGCGCACGCCGAAGATCGTCGCGCACAGGAAGAGCGGCGCCAAAATGCAGATCACAAGCGCAACGCGGCCATAGGCCGTTGCGGTGCTGCCGCCGAGTGTGCCGCTGCCGGTGGTGAGCATGGGGATGAGGATGGAGGCGATAACGCCGCCGATGCCGGCAAAGAGATTCGTCCGGGACGTGAGCGAGTTGCGCACGTGCGCATCGGAGCTCAGCGCCGACACCATGCCCCAGTAGGAGATATCGTGCATCGTGTAGGTGATCGAATAGAGAAAATAGATCACGCCGAAAAACGCGATGAAGCTCCAGCCCTGCAGGTTCGTGTTGAACGCGAGATACACGACGATGGACGTGGAGAGAATGCCGATCACGAGCCAAGGCTTGAATTTGCCGTAGCGCGAGCGGGTACGCTCGATGATGTTGCCCATGATGGGGTCGTTGAGCGCATCGAACACACGTGCGCCGACCATGATCGCCGTCACCGCGCCGAGCTGCGCGGCGGTGAGATGGCGCGTAAACAGGATATAGGTGAAAATGAAGTTGGTGAACAGGTTATAGATCATATCCCGTCCGACCGTGCCGAGGGGGAACATCCAGAGATTGCGCTTATCCGAGGTCACGTTTTTCATGCCTTTTCCTCTTTCTCCCGCAGGGTGTGATCGATTCAGCGCTCGTTATCGCGGATCTTGCCGAGCGCGCCGCCCGGATGGCGGCGGACATACTGCGCCGGGGTCTGCGCCACATCCGCCTGCAATATGGCGGAAAGCGCCTGCAAAACGAACATCTCCGCCAGAACGGAGTTGCGAGGCGCGCGGTTGAGCGGGCCGCCCTCTTCGTCCACGTGCGCAAGAAGCAGCGCGTCGCTCTCCTTTGCAAGCCAGCTTTCCGCGTTGCCGGTGATGCCGATGACGCGGCAGCTGTTGTTCTTCACGGCGAGCACCGTGGCTTTCAGCTCCACCGTCTCGCCGGAATTCGATATGGCGATGACAACGTCGCCCTCCTCCAGCTGGCCGCAGGAGCCGTGCACCGCCTCCGTGCCGTGGAGAAAGTAGGACGGCGTGCCGGTGGACGAGAGCAGCGAGGCGGCATACGCCGCCACATGGCCGGGCTTTCCGATGCCGGTCACATGGACGCGGTGCCCCGCGGCGCGGCATTCCTCAATGAGCGCGACGGCGCTTTCGTACATCTCCGGCGTCTGCTGCGCGAGAAACGCGCCGAATTCCTTCTCTGCCGACGCAACGAGATGCGTCAGCGCGGCTTTCCCTTCGTTTTTCATGCTTTTTCCTCCTCCAGACGTGCCAGAAGGTCGTAATCCATGTCCTCGTATCCGCGCTCGCGCAGCAGCGCCGTTACCTCCGCAAGCGTCGGGAGGCTGGGGATCGCGCCGTGGCGCGAAACGGTGATCGCTGCGGCGTGGCTTGCAAACGCCAGCGCCTGGCGCGGCGGAAGCCCCGCGCACCAGAGCGTGCTGAACGCGGCCACAAACGAGTCGCCCGCCGCCGTGGTGTCGGCCACGACGGGCATTTTCACGCTCTCGACCCGCGCGACGCCCTTGTCATTCACGGCAACGGAGCCGTTGCCGCCGAGCGTCACGATGAGGTTTTCCACGCCCTTTTCGCGGAAAATTTCCGCAACGGCGCGCAGGTCGTCCTCGTTCGCGCCGTTCTCGTTCACGCGGATGGGGTGGCCCGCCATGGCGGCGGCCTCGTGCTCGTTCGGGGAGAAAAATGTGGCGCAGCGGAAAAGCTCCGGCGAAACGGGTGCAGCGGGGGCGGGGTTCACCATGACCGGCACGCCGGCCTCGTGCGCCCAGCGCGCCACGGCCTCGTTGATGAACATCGGCAGCTCAAATTGCAGCATGACGAGATCGTAATTTTTTACTTCGTCACGGATCCACGAAATTTCCTCCACGGTGATGGCGTGGTTCGCGCCGGGGCAGACGACGATGCGGTTGTGCGCGCCGGTTTCCGTGATCTCCAGCGTGATGGCGGAAACACCCGTCGGGTGCGTCGGATCGACCACAACGCGCGACACATCCACGCCGGAGGCGGCGGCCGCCGCGACGGTCTCACGGCCGTAAGCGTCGTTGCCGACACGGCCGACCATCGTGACATCCGCGCCGAGACGCGCGCACTGCACCGCCTGGTTCGCGCCCTTTCCGCCCGGCGCTGTGCGGAAATCGAGACCGATCACGGTCTCGCCGGAGTTCGGCGCCTTTTTCGTGGAGGCGATGAGATCCATAACAAAGATACCAACAACAAGAATGCGGGGCTTTCGGTTCATAGCGATACTTCCTTTGTTTTATTTTTTCCGATAATCGACGCTTACTTAGCGCTTGACGACGCCCTTTTGCAGAAGGATGTTGGCATAGAGAGCTGTTTCGCCGGTCTGCACGATGTAGCAGGCTTTTTCCGCCTTTTCGTAAAAGGCGAAGCGCTCCACATACCCCGTGCATGCCGCGCCGCGCGCGTCGTATTTTTCAATGATCTTTTCATACTCGTCCAGAACGGGCAGTTCAAGATCGCGGTCGCATTCAGACTTTGCCATATAGAGCACCGGGGTTTCCACATGGGTATCGAGCGGCATAAACTGCAAAATGGCGTCGAGCAGTTCCGGGATGCCGTGGCCGTCGGCGCGGATGACCTTCGCCGTGCCGCGGCGGCTCACCCCGTCTGAGGGGAAGTTGCCGTCGGCGAGCACGATCGTATCGCCGTGCCCCATGGCGTAGATCGCCGCGAGAAGCTCCGGAGAAAATAGCGGGGAAATATGGTTGAGCATGGGATGTTTCCTCCTTTTCTGTTTTCCGGGACAGAGAACAAAATCGCTGTATTTTTCTGCATAATATCATACCGCTTTTTCCCTGCATCCGCAAGGGTTTTCCCCGTTTCCCGTCCGGCAAATACACAACGCGGCACGGCATGGATAAAAATGTCCTCCCGGAGTCTCCGGGAGGACATGTTCTGCTTTTCTATCCGGCTCACCGGAGCGTGCCGTTCGGCACGTCCAGCACGAGATCGGACATGGCGAAGCTGGCGCAGGGGTGGATGTACCCGAACTCGATGTCCGCGCGGCGGCGGCCGTCGGTGCGCGCAGGGACGTATACGCTGCCGGAGAGCAGGCGTGAGCGGCACCAGCCGCACTCGCCGCTGCGGCAGCGCTCCGGCACGCAGATTCCGGCGCGCTCGGCCGCGACGAGCACCGGCTCATCGGCGGAGACGGGAATTTCGTATTCCCTGCCGCACTGGATGAGCTTCAGTTTAAACGTCCTGCCGCGGATACCGGCGGGATAGTCCGGCTGATCCCACGGATTCTTGATCGCGCCGAAAAGCTCCCGGCGCACATGCTTCCGGCGCAGGCCGAGCGGCTCGATCTGTGTATCGAGATAGTTGTACATGCCCTGCGGGCCGCACATAAAGATGCTGTACTCCTCGCCGCCGTACTTTTGAATGAGCTCTGCGGTGATGAAGCCGTGCTCATAGCCCGGCTTTTCCTCGTCGGAGAGAACGTGGACGACATGTACCTTGCTGCACGCCGCGGCGACTTCCTCAAGCTCCTTTTTATAGACGATGCCCGCTTCGGTGCGCGAGCCGTAAAGTATGGTGAGATCAAAATCCTCCAGACCGTCGCGCAGGGCATACGCCATGGCCATGAACGGCGTGATGCCGACGCCGCCGGCGAGCGCCACGACTTTTTTCGCATCGCGCAGGCGCTCGTAATAGAGCTGTCCCTGCGGGCCGGAGATCGTGAGCTTCTGCCCGACCTGCCAGGTGTCCTGCACCCAGGGGGAAACAAACCCGTTCGGATCGCGCCGCACGGCGATATTATATTCGCCGCGCTTCGCCCATGCGGGGCTGCCGCTGAGCGAGTAAGCGCGCGTCGTGACCGTTTCGCCGATGTGCGCCGTCACGCTTACGTACTGCCCGGCACGAAACGGCGCGAGCGGTGCGCCGTCCTCGGACCGGAGCACGATGGTTTTCACGTCCGGGCCGTTCTGCCGGATCTCCGCGACAACGACGTGCTGCGCTTCCGGATGGCGGATTTTCGCCTTTTCGTTCGTTGTGAGCGTTTTGGGCAGAGGCGTTGCCGGGGCCGCCTGGATTGCCGCCTCGCGGACCTTGGGCATGTTCTTGAACCGGAGCATGTCGAGCGCCCCGATCAGCTTTACTTTATAGTTGCAGTTTGCCGCCATGTCACTCAAGCCTCCTCTGCTTTCATTTCGGCAAGGGTCTTTTTCGCAAGCGTGTCGCCGCTGAAGATCGCGGAGTTGTAGCCGTCGCCGCGGATGGACGCCGCGCCGACAAATTTCAGCCCTTTGACCGGGAACTCGGTGCCCATCATCATCATGCGCGGCATCATGTTGTCCCAGTCCTTCAGCTCGAATCCGTAGGCGGAGCCCTCCGGCGTATTCACATAGTTGCACATCGTCCACGGCGTCGCGATCTCGATCTCCTCGATATACGGCGTGATGGTGATGCCGGTGCGCTCTTCAAAAAGCCCGATGAGCTTTTCGGCAAAGTCGGTCTTGGTTTTTACGTAGTCGTCCTGCTCCACGTCCGCCCAGGCGTCGGCCATGAACGTGCTCGTGAGCGACAGCACGCACGTCCCCTCCGGCGAGAACGCCGGGTTCACAACGTTGTAGCAGACCATGACCTGGTTGCAGTTGGTCTCCATGCGCTTGCCGGTCTCATATTCCCTGGCGCTGTTCGCCGAGGTCGGAAGGAAGATCGTATAGTCGTGAATGCCGATCTCCTCCGCCGATTTATCCAGCCCGAGGTACACTACAAACATGCGCGCCGAATACGTGCGGGCGTTGCCGAGCTTTACCATGCGCTCGGGCACGACCTCTGGGGGACACATCGTAGCGTAGACCATGTTTTGGTTCATGTTGCAGAGGATGTGGCGTGTTTCCACCTCGCCGCATGTCGTTTTCACGCCGCGGACGGCCTTATTATCGTCAAAGAGGATTTCCGTGGCGGTGCAGTTCATCCAGACCTCGCCGCCCATCTTCCGGAAGCATTCGAGAAGACCGGTCGTCAGCTCGTTGCTCGTCTTGTCCGGGATCCAGGCGCCGAGGTTCACGTACAGCCAGAGCATGTTCACGTATTGCAGGAAGGAAAGGTGATCCATGTCCACGCCGAGATAGCCCCAGTAGGTGCCCATGATGTCCTGTGCGAGCTTCGGCATTTTCATCGCCCGGAATACCTCGTTCACCGTGTAGCTGCCGAGACGCAGGAAGTTGGGGAAGTGCTCCTGCATGTACTTCGGGTCGGTTTTTCCCGCAACGCTGAGCGAATAGTCGCCCGCCTCGTGGAACTCGGTGCCAAGGTCAAAAAGATCCTGAATCGATTTGCGGCAGCCGGGGACGAGCCGCTCCATTTCGTTGACAAATTCCTTCACGGTGCAGGGGAGCGTCGCGTCGATGTGCGTCTTGCCGTCGGACGCGGTGGTAATGACGCGGAAGTTGTCCGGCACCATGTGCCAGGGAATATCCAGCCCATACTCCTCGCACGTTTTGCGGCAGCCGCCGGGATTTTCCCTGCTGCCCCATTCGCAGATTTCGTGCAGCGCGGTCTCAAACTCAAAGCGCCCCCGGCGGAAGCTCGAAGCGCAGCCGCCCGGAAGGTTGTGCCGCTCGACAAGAAGCGTCTTTTTGCCGCCCTTCGCCATCCGGCAGGCCGCTGCGAGACCGCCGTTGCCCGCGCCGATGACTACGGCATCGTATTTTTGCATGGTCTTGTCCTCCTTTAATGTTTTCGCGCTTGCCTCTTCGTGGTATTACCACGCAATTCTGCTTATAAGAATATATACCGCGCCGCCTGTTCGTCAAGCGCCGCCAGGCGATTTCATCGGTTTATCAAAAACCGGCCGTTGACTTTTGCGTATATTGCGGGTAAACTGTGGTTAAATAAACGTGGTATTTCCACGTGCATTTGCCGGAGGAACGACCTGTGGGCTACAGCAAAATCACCGCGCTTTCGCTGACGGATCTTTTCGTGCAGCAGATCGAAAACATGATCCTTTCCGGGGAGCTCGCCATCGGCGAGCGGCTGCCGCCGGCGCGGGAGCTCGCGGTGAAGATGGGCGTTTCGCGCACCGTGGTCACGGCTGGGCTGGTGGAGCTGGAAAAGCTCGGCTTTGTGGAGATCAAAGTCCGGCAGGGCGTGTACGTCTGCGATTACCGGCGGCGCGGCACGATGGAAACGCTTGTGGCGATCATGCGGTATAATGGCGGCGCGCTGCGGAAAAACGAGGTGTGCTCCCTGCTCGAAACGCGCGACGCGATGGAGAGCATGTGCATGCGTCTTGTGGTAGAGCGCTCGGACGCCGCCGCGCTCGAAGCGCTTGCGCCGATCCTCGAGAGCATCCGCACCGCGCGCGACGCCGACGAGGCCGCGGAGAACGTCTTTCTCTTTCACCACGAACTTGCGGTGCTCTCCGGCAACGTGCTTATGCCGCTTTTATATCACTCTTTCCGCCCGCAGAGCGTGTATCTCTGGACAATTGACTGCAAGCGCAGCGGCATACAGAAAATGTATGAATCGAAGCTGACGCTCTATACCGCTCTTCTGAACGGCGACACCGGCGAAGCCGTCCGCCTTACGCACGAGCGCATTGCCCGCGCTCTTGACGCGCTGCCCCTCTTCGGGGCATGACCGCATAAAAAATTCCCGCTTTCCGAAATGAACTGCACCAGTTTGTGCGGACAGCACAAAAAGCCCCCTATGTAGGCGATATGAAGTTTAAGCGGAGTGGCGCAGCGTCAGCGG
>CAKSWA010000048.1 GCA_934511165.1 uncultured Oscillospiraceae bacterium
GTTGTCTTTCTTTTTTTCGCACTACCGCCCCTTTTCTCGGGGGTGTTGCACTTCACATGATAACCTGTCCAGCTCCCTCGTCAGAGGGAGCCAGAAGCGATGGAAGAAGTTTGACGCACTATACAAAAGGACAGACAGCCTTGTCAGCCGTCTGTCCTTTTCTATGCGGCGCTCCCCTTTGGGGCGTCAGCCCTTCATATCCATGAGCTTCTGCTTGAGCTCGCCCTCGATGCGGCCGAGCTCTTCCTCGGCCTGGGCGCGGCGGGCGCGGCCGTCGTTCTGGATCTGCTGGACTTCTTCGAGCGTGGAAATAAGGTGTTCGTTCGTTTTCTTGAGCGTTTCAATATCGACAATACCGCGCTCGGACTCCTTCGCGACCTCGACCGAGCCGGTGTGCAGCGCCTCGGCATTGCTGAGCAGCAGCCGGTTCGTCACGTCGGAAACGGCGTGGGAGGCGTCCATCGCCTGCTTGGAGTGGTACATGCTGAGCCCCAGCACCATCTGGCTCTTCCAGAGGGGGATGGTGTTCACGATGGCGGTCTGGATCTTCTCGGTCATGAGAAGGTCGTTATTCTGGATCATGCGGATCTGCGGGGACATCTGGAGAGAAATCGTACGGGTCAGCTCGAGATCGTGCAGCTTCTTCTCAAAGCGGCCGATGAGGTTCGTGAAGTCGTTCACGGCCTGCGCGTCCTCGGGCAGACCGGATTTCTCCGCCTTCGCGCGCAGCTCGGCGAGATTCTTTTCGCGCAGCTCCTGGATGCGGAGCTTACCCGCGATGATGTACATCGTGAGTTCCTTGAAATAGGCCTGGTTGAGCTCAAACATGCGGTCGAGCGAGGCAATGTCCTTGGCAAGGACGACCTGGTGGTTCTGCAGCTGCTGGGTGATCTTGTCCACGTTGACTTCGGCCTTGTCAAACTTTGCCTTCGTCTCCTCCATGGAGCGGGAGGCCTTTTTAAAGAGACCGAGAAAGCCCTTTTTCTGCTCGGTCTCGTCATAGTCGAGATCCTTGAGCTCTACGACGAGGCTCGTGAGCATATCGCCGACCTCGCCCATGTCCTTCGTGCGGACCTTGCCGAGCGCGGCGCCGGAGAAATCGGCGATGTTCTTCTGCGCGGCGGCGCCGTAGGAGAGAACAAGATTCGTATCGGTCACGTCGATCTGCTTGGCAAACTCGCGCACGGCGGCCTGCTCCTCAGGGGAGAGACGGTCAATGTCGAGCTTTTCGGGCTCCACGGCGGGCTTTTCCTCTTCCACGACGAGCTGCGGCACGGCGGGGGCTTCCTGCGCGGCGGCCTGCGTGGGGTTGAGCGTCAGGGAAGGAACATAAGTTTTTTCATCCATTGGAGGTGCTTCCTTTCATCGTTTGTTCGGAGCTTGTATCGGGGGCAGGCGCGGCCGCAGCTGCGTCCTGCTGCTGTTCGTACTGCTTCATGAAATCCTTGATATCGAGATAGCTCTTGCCGCCGAGCCCTTCGCGGGCGAGCATGGCGTTCATGGTGTCGATGTCCATCTGGATATCGGCGGCCTGATTGGCGAAGAGCGCGTCGAGCTGCTTCTTGTAGGCGACGATGGTTGTATCGAGCATTTCCTCGATGCGTTCCATCGAGCCGGTGATGTTCTCCCCGGCGTACTCCTGCGCGTTCATGCGGTCGTAAGCGTTGAGCAGGCGGATCGTCGTAGGCAGATAGTAATCGAGAAACTTTCGGATCTGCGGGACATCGGCGGGATCGTCGATGGCGTCGCGGACGATTTTGTCGGAAACGCTCATCAGCTCGTTGATGCGGCTGCGGATCTCCGGGTTGGGGATGGAGGCGTACAGCCGGCCCATCTCCTTGAGCGCCATGCGGCCCTCCTTTATAATGGCCTGGACCTCGGGCGAGTAGGGGCTCGGCTCCTCGGCGGGGGCTTCCGGCGCGGCGGGCTTTTCCGGCTCCGGCGCGACTTCCGTATACTGCACGGGGATGGCTTCGTCCTCAGCCTTGTCCTTTTCCGCTTTCCGGCGCAGCGCGTTGGCTGCCCACACAGACGCCATAATGGCGAGACCGGCAGCAATCAGTCCCCCGGACAGCCGGACGAGGGACGTAATACCCGCGAAAATTATCCATATAAGTGCAATCGTGCCGACCGGCCCCATGCCGCGGCGACGCTTTCTCCGCATAAAACCGCCTCCTTCGGGAATCACACTATATTTTACATGGATTCCCGTCTTCCGTCAAGCACAGTTGTGTATCTGTTCTCTTGAATTGGGAAGCAGTTTGGTATATAATACAAATTGGCTTGTTAGGCGCACAATCGGAGAACGCCGGAGCCCCGGCGCTCTCCGTATAGAAAACGACAGCCGGCGCGCCATGCCGCCGCAACCATACTTATGCCGGGGGACGACCCCGCGACACATACCGGAGGAATACCGCCATGCTGAAGATCGCCCCTTCCATCCTGTCTGCCGATTTCGCCCGTCTGGGTGAGGAGATCGAATCCGTCCGGCAGGGCGGCGCGGACTGGATCCACTATGACGTGATGGACGGCGTCTTTGTCCCGAACATCTCCATCGGCCTTCCCGTGCTCGCCTCGGTGCGGAAGGCAACCGATATGTTTCTCGATGTGCATCTTATGATCGAAAAGCCCGTGCGGTACGCCAAGCGCTTCTGCGACGCGGGGGCGGATCTCGTAACGGTGCACATGGAGGCGGACACGCCGGAGAATATCGGCGCGGCGATCGACGCGATTAAAGCCGCGGGAAAGATGGCGGCGGTAGCGCTCAAACCCGCGACAGCGGCGGAGACAGTGCTTCCGTGGCTCGATATGCTCGATATGGTGCTCGTGATGACGGTAGAGCCGGGCTTTGGCGGGCAGAAGTTCATGGCGGACATGCTGCCGAAGATCGAAACGATCCGCGGCTGGATCAATGCGCGGGGACTTTCCTGCGCGCTGGAGTGCGACGGCGGCATTGACGCGATCACTGCGCCGTTCGTGAAGAGCGCGGGATGCAACGTGCTCGTGGCGGGCAGCGCCGTCTTCAAAAAAGCCGACCGCGCCGCGGCCATTTCTTCGATCCGGAACGCCTGATTTTTTAAGGAGTAATATAGTATTATGGCATCGTTCTTTCCGGCGGCTATGGAAAATCTCATCGACGGCTTCGCCTCTCTGCCCGGCATCGGGCGCAAGAGCGCGCAGCGCCTGGCATTTCATGTGCTCTCGCTCCCGCAGGAGGAAGCGGAGCGCTTTGCCAACGCCGTGCTCGAGGCGAAAAAGAGCGTCCATACCTGCCCGGTGTGCCAGAACCTGACGGACGGCGAGCTTTGCCCTGTGTGCGCGTCCGACAGCCGGGATAAGACGACGATCTGCGTCGTGTCCGAGCCGCGCGATGTGCTCAGCATCGAGCGCAGCCGGGAATACCACGGCGTATACCATGTGCTCCACGGCGCACTCTCTCCGATGAACCGCGTCGGGCCGGACGATCTTCGCATCCGCGAGCTTTTGGAGCGCGTGGCGCAGGGCGGGGTGGAGGAGGTCATCCTCGCCACAAACCCCGACACCGAGGGCGACGCCACGGCGATGTATCTCTCGCGCCTCTTAAAGCCCTTCGGCATCCGCATCACGCGCCTTGGCTTCGGCGTGCCGGTCGGATCGAATCTCGAATACGCGGACGACGCCACCATGCTCAAAGCACTCGAAGGCCGCCGCGAAATGTAAAACTCAAAGGCTTCCCTTACACAGGGGGGCCTGAGAGGTATATTCCTCAAAAAACACGAACATAATCCGGTAAGGGCGCGGCCCGTCCGGATACATAAAAATCTTACATTTATAACAGGAGTAACTATTATTTTATGGCACAAAAACTGAAGATCATTCCTCTTGGCGGTCTCAACGAGATCGGCAAGAACCTCACGGCGTACGAGTACGGCCGGGACATCATCGTCGTAGACTGTGGCATGGGCTTCCCGGACGACGATATGTACGGCGTGGATGTCGTCATTCCCGACGTGAGCTATCTTGTGAAGAACAAGAGCCGCATCCGCGGCATATTCCTCACGCACGGCCACGAAGATCACATCGGCGCTCTGCCGTATGTGATGGATCGGATCAACCCGCCCATCTATACGACGCGCCTGACTGCGGGGCTCGTGCAGCTCAAGCTGCAGGAGCGCGGCCTGCTCGACAAGACGAAAATCATCACCGTTGAGGCGGGCGAGACGATCACCGCCGGGTGCTTCCAGGTGGAGTTTATCCACGTGAACCACTCGATCGCGGACTCCGTGGCGTTTGCGATCAAAACGCCGGTCGGCACGGTCGTCCAGACCGGCGACTTCAAGATTGATGTCACGCCCCTGCAGGGCGAGATGACCGATCTCACGCGCTTCGGCGAGCTGGGACGCGAGGGCGTTCTCGCACTGCTCATGGACTCCACGAACGTGGAGCGTCCCGGCCATTCGCTCTCCGAGAGCAAGGTGCACGACCGCTTCGACCAGCTTTTCAAGGACTGCGATAAGCGCATTATCGTCACGACATTCGCCTCGAACGTCGACCGTATCCGCCAGATCATCGACCTTGCCGTCAAATATAAGCGCAAGGTCGGCATCACGGGGCGGAGCATGGAGAACGTTGTAAAGCTCTGCGTGGAGCTCGGCTACATGAAGGTGCCGGATGGTATCCTTGTAGATATGAAGCGCATCGGCTCCGTGCCGCGCAACAAGCTTGTCATCATCTCCACCGGCAGCCAGGGCGAGAGCATGTCCGCGCTCTACCGCATGGCATTTTCCGAGCACAAGCAGGTGGACATTGGCTCGGGCGACCGCGTCATCATCTCCGCGAGCGCCATCCCCGGCAACGAGACGACGATCTCCCGCGTCATCGACGAGCTCTTCGCCAAGGGCGCGGAGGTCATTTACGAGCGCGGCACCGACCTGCACGTCTCCGGCCACGCCTGCCAGGAAGAGCTCAAAATGATGTACGCGCTCGTGAAGCCGAAGTTCTTCATCCCCGTGCATGGCGAGCGCCGCATGCTCCACAAGAGCGGCGACATGATCGTCGGCATGGGTCACGATCGCCGGAACATCATTATCGGTGAGAACGGCCGGGTCATTGAAATGACCGCCAAATCCGCCAAGCTCGGCGCGACGGTTCCTTCCGGCCGCGTGCTCGTGGACGGCATGGGCGTGGGCGATGTCGGCACCGTGGTGCTGCGCGACCGCAAGCTCCTTGCGGACGAAGGCATGGTCGTCGTCGTTATGACGCTCTCTGCGGAGAATGCGCAGCTCATCTCCGGCCCGGATATCATCAGCCGCGGCTTTGTCTATGAAAAGGAAAACGACAAGCTCATCGACGAGCTGCGCCGCGTGGCGATGGAGAGCATCGCCTACTGCGAGGATAACGGCATCACCGACTGGGCGAGCATCAAGAGCCGCGTCAAGTCCGGCCTTTCCGGCTATCTCTTCAAAAAGACCCGCCGAAGCCCGATGATCCTGCCGATCATCATGGAAGTTTAACGGAGGAAAACCCCTCTGACAAAACCTCCGGTTTTGCCACCTCCCCTAATAGGGGAGGCAAGACAGTTTTTCGCAAACCCACTTGGCTCCCATAATAAGGGAGCTGTCGCGGCGCAAGCCGTGACTGAGGGGTTACCCCCCTGGAAAATACAGAAAAAGGAGACTCTCGCCATGGCTCTGCCGTACTGCATCCCGTATTTCGACGCTCACTGCGATACTCTGACGAAGTTCAACTCCCTGCGCCAGAGCAGCCGGAACCACATCGACCTTCTGCGTCTGCACCATTATGCCCCCGCTGCGCAGGTCATGGCAATCTGGGCGCCGCCGGGATTTGACGGCCCCATGGCCTTTCGCCGCATCATGCTCACCGTCGAGCGCGAGCTGAAGGAGAACAGCGATCTCGCCGTGCTCTGCACGAGCGTGGAGGAAGCGGACGCCGCTGCGAAAAACGACATGGTGGCGGTGTTCCTCTCGGTTGAGGGCGCAAACCTCCTCCGGTGCAGTGTTGCGGGTCTGCTCGATGCCTACCGCCGCGGCGTGCGCATGGTGACGCTCTGCTGGAACAAGGATAACCGCCTGTGCGGCTCGGCGATGGATACCGGCGCGGGGCTCACCGCAGACGGCGTCCGCTTCGTAAACGCCTGCTGGGAAAAGGGCGTCGCGGTCGATCTCTCCCACGCTTCGGAAAAAACGTTCTGGGACGTGATGCGCATCGCGAAGCGTCCGGTGCTGTGCAGCCACTCGAACGCGAAGTCCGTGTGCGACCATCCGCGCAATCTGACCGACGCGCAGATTAGCGCCATCGTCCACAACGAGGGCTGCATCGGGCTGAATCTCTGCCCGGCTTTCCTCGGCCAGGGACGGAATATGGATGCCGTGCTCGCGCACATTGATCACTTCCTCTGCATGGATGCCCGCGAAAATCTCTGCCTCGGCACCGACTTTGATGGCATTGAAGAGCTGCCGGAGGGCATCGTTGGCGTGGAGAGCATGGAGGAACTGTATGAGCAGATGCTCGCCCACCGCTTCAGCGAAGCGCTTGTGCAGGATATCTTTTTTCACAACCTCCACCGTTTTCTGGGGGAAGCGCTGTGAACATACAGATTTTCGGCAAGAGCAAATGCTTCGATACGAAAAAGGCGGAGCGGTATTTCAAGGAACGCCGCATCAAATACCAGTACATCGATCTCAACCGCTACGGCATCAGCCGCGGTGAGCTGCAAAGCGTGAAAAACGCCGTAGGGCTCGATAATCTCGTGGACGAAAAGCACCCGGACGCGGCGCTGCTGCGCTATCTTGCCCGCGCGGACGATAAGCTCGAGCGCATTCTGGAAGACCCCACGCTTTTGAAAACGCCCATCGTGCGAAACGGAAAACAAGCCACCGCCGGGTATTGCCCGGACGTGTGGAAGGATTGGCAATAAAAAAGGCATAAGACAGCAAAAGGGCATGCGCTGGAAACGGCGCATGCCCTTTTGTTATAATTGAAAAAGCGGAAGTTATCGTATCGAGATCCGCCAGTTTTCGCATACAGCCGCCTTGACCGTAGCGGCGTCGCCGCGTTCGAGCGCGGAAATGATGCGGTTATGGGCATCAAAGCTGTGGCGTGGGTCGACACGGGTTTTGAAAAAGTGAATCTCATTGCGGTGTGCCTGCAGCATCAGCTGCTCGGTGTAAGAGATGAGATACGGATTCTCCGAAAGCTCGGCGATCCGGTGGTGAAGGTTCCAGTCCGCGGTGATCGCCTCTCCCGCTTCACCCTTGGATGCGTGCTGGAGAAACGTGTCGTTGATACGGTGCATTTCCTTCGCGATTTCCGCGGTCATCCGGCTGATCCCCAGATCAATGGCGTAGCATTGCAGTCCATTCAGAAGCTCATATACATACGTCAGATCCTTCGTATCGATCGGCGCAACAAATGTGCCGCTGGATGGAACGGTCGTCACCAGCTTCTGCTCAGCGAGCATCTGCAGCGCCTCGCGCACCGGTGTGCGCGAAACGGAGAAGTACTGCGCGAGCTCCACGTCGTTCAGACGCTCCTCCGGCAGAAGCGTGCCGTTGATGATCCATTGCTGCAAGGTTTTGTATACCCGTTCACGGGCGGTAGTGCGTACCATCGGCTTTTGTTCGGCAGGGATAGGCATAACAGTTCTCCTTCGGAATACAATATATTACATACAAGCTGCATTATACTGAAACTCAGCGGCAAAAACAAGCCCTTCCTGCGCGAAAAAAAGACAAATTCACCAAAACGAACACGAAAGACTTACACAAACTGCTGATTCTTCAACCGATATATTGCATATTTCTAAAACTGTGCTACAATGCAAACATAACCAATATATTGGATATCGAACTCCTGGAGGGATAGTATGAAAGAAAGCAAAATCGGCGCGATCTCGGTCATAGAGAACGAGAACAAATCGCCCGAAAAGGGACCGGCGTTTCTTTCGGCGGAGGCCACCGCCGCGGCGCACCGGATCCACCAGAAAATGCCGGACTACCGTTATACCCCGCTCGTCCGGCTGGACGGCATGGCAAAGAAGCTCGGAGTGCGCGCCGTACTTGTGAAGGATGAATCCAAACGCTTCGGTCTGAACGCCTTCAAGGCGCTGGGCGGGCTCTACGCCTTGACGCGCATTGTCTGCCAGCGACTGGGGCTGGATGCGGAGACCGTCAGCTTTTCCGATCTGAAAAAGGCGGAATACGCGGACGAGATCGGCCGCATGGTCTTTGTCACCGCGACGGACGGCAACCACGGCCGGGGCGTCGCCTGGGCGGCGGGACAGCTCGGCTGCGAGGTTCACATTTTCATGCCGGTCGGCTCCTCGGAAATCCGCGCACAGGCGATCCGGGACGTTAACCCGAAGGCGGATGTCCGGATCATGGACATCGGCTATGACGCCGCGGTTGCTTACGCTGCCGCGCAGGCGGAAGAGCACGGCTGGACGCTTGTGCAGGATACGAGCTGGGACGGCTATGAAGACATTCCCCGCTGGATCGTCCAGGGCTACACGACCATGGCGATGGAGGCCTGCGAGCAGATGCGCGAAGCGGGTCTTTTGCCAACGCACGTCTTTGTGCAGGCGGGCGTCGGCGCCATGGCGGGCGGTGTGGTCGGCTATCTTGCCAATGCGCTGGAGGGCTGCCGCCCGAAGTTCGGCGTCGTGGAGCCGGAGACCATCGCCTGCATTTATGCCTCCGCCAGGGCAGCCGACGGCGCGGCGCACGCAGCGACCGACCAGAAGCCGACGATCATGGCCGGTCTGAACTGCGGCGAGCCCTGTACGCTTACCTGGCCGGTGCTGCGGGATTTTGCCGACTGGTACATCATGTGCCCGGACTACATTTCCGCCTACGGCATGCGTCTGCTGGCATCGCCCGAGAATGGTGATCCGAAGGTAATCTCCGGCGAGAGCGGCGCCGTGACGGTGGGACTTGTCAACGCCGCTGCGCGTCTGCCGGAATATGCCGCGCTGAAGGAAAAGCTCGGATTGGACGAAAATTCCGTTGTGCTCTGCTTCAGCACCGAGGGCGACACTGACCCTGTACACTACCGCGAAATCGTCTGCGAAAACAAATACCCGATGCCGCAAAAATTCTCCGCTAAGTAAAAAAGAGAAATGGAGGCTCCTGTAATGAAAAAAACAAAAAAGACATTGAAAATGCCGCATACCATGGTGCTGCTGTTTTGCGTTGTCGTTTTTATTGCGATTTTAACTTACATTATTCCTGCCGGCTCCTATGAACGCGTTACCAATCCGGCAGGAACAACGGTTGTAAATCCTGACAGCTTTACCTATGTTGAGTCGTCGCCCACTACGCCGATGGGAATCCTGACATCTATAACGAAGGGGTTTTCTGGTTCGGCGTCTATTCTGGCTCTTACGCTCTTTTCCGGCGGCGCAATTATGATCCTTCGCAAAATCGGCGTAATCGATGCAGCCATGAGCACGCTTGCCCGCAAAATGGAGGGACGGGGCGTTCTGGTGATTCCGGTTCTGATGACGGTTTTTTCGCTCATTGACAACTTTATCGGCACGCCGGAACTGTGCATGGTATATATTCCGATCGTTATGCCGCTGATGTTCCGCCTTGGATTCGATTCGATCACCACTATGGCAACGGTCGTGCTTGGCTCTGCGGCCGGCTTTACCGGCGCCATTGCCAATCCGTTTACGGTTGCCGTCGGTCAGAAAGTCTGCGAGCTTCCCCTGTATTCCGGCTGGCAGTTCCGTCTCGTTGTCCTGCTGACAACGCTTATTATCGGCATTATTTATGTTATGCGGTACGCCCGCAAGATTCAGAAAAATCCGGAGCTTTCCAGCATGTATCTGGAAGATGCGGCAAAGCGCGCGGAATTTATGAATAAGGAAAATACGGTTGTTCTTTCAAAACGTCAAAAAATTGCGGGTATCTATGCCATTGTCGTTTTCGTTTTCGCCATGGTAGGAATCCTTGCTCTGCATTGGGATCTGCCGGAAATGACGGGCATGTTCATTCTGATGGGCTTTGGCGCCGGCCTTATCGCAGGATACGGTGTGCGCAATATGTGCCTCGCCTTTATTGACGGGTGCAAAGACACCATGTCTGGTGTTATCTTCATTACATTGGCCCGTGCGACGTATGTCGTCATGACGGAGAGCCACATTATTGACACGATTGTCCATGGCATGGCAGGCTTGCTTTCTTCTCTTCCTTCCCAACTGACGATTATCGGTATTCTGCTTATTGTCACTATCCTGAATTTCTTTGTATCGTCCGGCAGCGGCAAAGCGGTCATGCTCTTCCCGATCCTGTCCCCTCTGGCCGACCTTTGCGGCATTACCAGACAAACGACGGTTCTGGCCTATCAGTTCGGCGACGGATTTACCAACATGTTCTGGCCGACAAACGGCGTTCAGGGCGCATGCCTTGGTATTGTCGGTATCCCCTGGAACAAATGGGCAAAGTTCTATCTGCCGCTTCTCTGCATGTGGTATGTAGCAGCGATAGCTTTCCTGCTGATTGCCCAGGCAATCCAGTTTGGTCCGTTTTAAGCGGAATGCTAAGGAGAAAACAAAATGAAATTTTATAACCAAATCTGCGCCTATATTGACGATCATCGCGATGAGATGATCGAAAAGTGGAAAACCTTCGTGAATCTCGAAGGTCGCTACGATGAAAAGGAAAACGTGGAAAAGGCGCAGGCGTGGTTCCGCGCGGAGCTGGAAGCCACCGGATTCAAGACCCGCACCGCCCCGTCCCGCCCGGATTGGTGCAGCGTTCTGCTTGCAGAGCTTGGGGAAAACCGCCCCGGAAAGCCGGTTCTGTTTGTCGGACATCTTGACACTGTGCATCCCAAGGGAGCGTTCGGATGCGAAAACCCGTTCCGCATCGAGGACGGCAAGGCCTACGGCCCGGGCGTGCTCGATATGAAGGGCGGACTTGTTATGGCGCTGTATATCTGCAAAGCGCTGCAGGAGATCGGCTTTGACACGAATCCCATTAAAATGATCCTCGCTGGTGAGGAAGAGAGCGATCATGTCGGCTCGAACGTTGACCAGCTCATCACGGAGGAGTGCCGCGGCGCGCTGCTCGCGCTGAACATGGAGACCGGTCACCCTTCCAACAGCCTCTGCGTCGGACGCAAGACGCAGTATACCCTGTTCGCCACTGTGCACGGCAAAGGCGGCCACTCCGGGAACGAGTTCACTAAGGGGCACAACGCGCTCAACGAGGCAGTTTACAAGGTGACGGAACTGCTCAAACTCGTCGATCTGGAGCGCGGTACCTATGTGACACCGAGCGTGATGCACTGCGGAAAAAACACATCTTCCATCCCGGATCTGTGCGAATTGGCTGTGGATTTCCGTATTCCCAATGAGGCGGAGGGCAGCCGCGTGAAGGAAGCGGTCGACAAGATCATGAAAACCGCTTATGTTCCCGGCACAACGACGGAATATGAGCTGGTGACCGCAAATCTCTTCGCGTTTGAGCCGAACGAAAAGATCCTGTGGCTGTGGAACGAGATGAACCGCGTGGCGCAGGAATGCGGCTACGAGCCGTTTGGAAAGATAACGCTTGGAGGATCGTCCGATACCGGCGCCATTGCCCGCGCGGACATCCCTGTGCTCTGTTCCTGCGGCGTCGTCGGAGAATTCAATCACAGCCTGAAGGAATACGCCGTGGTGCAGTCTATGTTTGACCGCGCCAAGATTTTTACCGAAGCGCTCGTGGAGCTGGGCGGCTACGACAGCGAAAAATAAGTCATAAGGCAAGCGGTGCCGCGCCGTGAGGCGCGGCACCGTATAAAATGCCGGGGAAAGAGGTATCTGATATGAACAGCTTCCAAACGGCTCTGAGCGCGGTGTTTCCGCTGTTTGCCATGCTGGCGCTGGGTGTTCTGCTGCGAAAAGTAAAGCTGTTGGATGTGCCGTCGCTGAATAAGCTCAACACGCTGGCCTTCAAGGTATTCCTTTCGGTTTCGCTGTACTATAACATCTGCACCGCGGATATCGCAAAGGTGTTCAACGCCCGCCTGCTGGCGGTGGCCGTCGGCTCGCAGTTTGTCATTCTTGCACTGGCGGTGCTGATCGCTGTTCCGACGGAGCGCAGCAAAAAACGGAGAGGCGCGCTGGCGCATGGAATATTCCACACGAATTTTGTCATTTTCGGAACGCTGATCGGTACGGCGCTGTGCGGGGAGGGAAATCGCGGCAGCATTTCGCTTCTGATTGCGACGATCGTTCCGGTGCAGAATGTGCTTTCCGTGATTTTGCTGGAGCTCTGCCGCGAGGGCGAAAGGCTCAGCGCCAAAAAGGTTTTCGGCGGGGTGATCAAAACCCGTATGTCATCGCGGCGCAGCTCGTTGTGTTTACCTCATTTTTCTCTCTGCTGACCATTTTCCTCTGGATTTTTGGACTGACCCGCCTCAGAGTACTGGTATGATCCGGCGCGGCGCGTCCGCTTGGGAGCACCATCATGGAAGTTATCATCATAATTATCCGGCAGCTTTTCATCATGTTTCTTTATATGGCGATCGGCGTTGCACTCTTCCGGGCGAAGCTCGTCACCAAAGAGGGGAGCCGGACGCTGGCGCATCTGCTTTTGTACTGTATCCTGCCGTGCGTGATCGTAAAATCGTTCTGTCTGGAGAGAACGCCGGAGAATACGGCAGCTTTTGGAGCAAGCCTTTTGTGGGCGTTTATCCTTCTGCTTGCGGCAATGCTCGTAAGCTTCGTGTTTTTCCGGAGATCGCCGGTGGACAACTTCGGCGCGGCCTTCTCCAATGCCGGGTTTATGGGCTTTCCTCTGATCACCGCGGTGCTCGGCGGGAACGCCGTTTTCTATGCCGCGGGGTTTGTGGCGCTGCTCAACGCCCTGCAATGGACCTACGGGCAGTGGATCCTCACGAAAGACCGGAAAAAGGTGTCCTTTAAGGTCATCACAACGAACCCCATCGTCCTCTCGCTTCTGCTTGGCGTTATCCTCTTTCTTGCAAAGATACCGGTCCCGGCGCTGCTTACCTCCGTTATGGGCACTGTTGCCAATATGAACGCGCCGGTGGCTATGATCGTTCTGGGCGTTTATCTGGCGCAGACCGACATTCGGAAGCTTTTTACGACCGGCCGGGTGTATGCGGTGAGCGCCGTCCGCCTTTTGCTGATACCGCTTGTGTCGCTTTTGCTGCTCCGGCTTTCGCCCAAACTGCCGCCGGAGATTTCCACGGCGCTTCTGATCGCCGCGTCCGCGCCGGTCGGGAGCAATGTTGCGGTATATGCGCAGAAGCTGGAAATGGATTACACCTATGCCGTGCAGACGGTTTGCCTGAGCACACTGCTCAGCGTTGTCACCATGCCGGCGATCCTCGCTCTTTCGCAGACGCTCGGATAAAAAATGTACAGGCTCAAAAGCCCGCCGCATGGCGGGTTTTTGCTATAATAACAGATGTCTTAGATGTCTTAAACGAAACTTAAGAAATTCCCGTCTTTATTATTAAGAGCGGGAATGCTATGCTGTAACCGTAAACGAGAGAGGGGAAGAACCATGTACAAAATACTCATCTGCGACGACGAGCGCGATATCCGGAACGCGCTGCGCATCTATCTTACGGGCGAGGGC
>CAKSWA010000049.1 GCA_934511165.1 uncultured Oscillospiraceae bacterium
CTGCCCAGCTTCTCGCTGATCCCCCGCAACGACCCCTCGCTTCTGCTCATCAACGCCGGCATGAGCCCCATGAAAACCTGGTTCACCGGAGAAGAGGAGCCGCCGCGCCACCGCGTGACGACCTGCCAGAAGTGCATCCGCACGCCCGATATCGAGAACATCGGCAAAACGGCGCGCCACGGCACGTATTTTGAAATGCTCGGCAACTTCTCCTTCGGCGATTACTTCAAGCGCGAAGCCATCCATTGGGCGTGGGAATTCCTGACCTCCCCCGACTGGGTCGGCATCGATCCCGACCGGCTGTATCCGAGCGTTTATCTCGACGACGACGAGGCCTGGAACATCTGGCACGACGAGATCGGCATCGCCCCGGAGCGCATTTTCCGCTTCGGCAAGGAAGATAACTTCTGGGAGCACGGCAGCGGCCCGTGCGGCCCCTGCTCCGAGATCTACTACGACCGCGGCGAGAAATACGGCTGCGGCAAGCCCGGCTGCACCGTGGGGTGCGACTGCGACCGGTATATCGAGATCTGGAACATCGTGTTCTCCCAGTTCAACAACGACGGTCAGGGCAACTACACCGAGCTTGCCCAGAAGAACATTGACACCGGCATGGGTCTCGAGCGTCTCGCGGTCGTATGCCAGGACGTGAACTCCCTCTTCGACGTCGATACCGTGATGAACATCACCCACAAGGTGAGCGAGATCACCGGCGCGCACTACGGCGAGACGAACGCGAAGGACGTGTCTCTCCGCATCATCACCGACCACATCCGCTCCTCGACCTTTATGATCTGCGACGGCGTTCTCCCCTCCAACGAGGGCCGCGGCTACGTGCTGCGCCGTCTGCTCCGCCGCGCCGCCCGCCACGGGCGTTTGCTCGGCGTGAAGGAGCCGTTCCTTTATAAGGTCTGCGACACCGTCATCCACGAAAACCGCGGCGCTTACCCCGAGCTCTCCGAGCGCCAGGAGTATATCACCGGCGTCATCCGCTCCGAGGAGGAAAACTTCTCCCGCACGATCGACGGCGGCATGGCCATCTTCTCCGGCATGCTTGTCTCCCACAAGGAAAAGGGCGAGACCGTATTCTCCGGCTCCGACGCCTTCAAGCTTTACGACACCTATGGCTTCCCGCTCGATCTCACGAAGGAAATGGCGGCCGATGAGGGCATGACGGTTGATGAGCCTGCGTTCCAGACTCTCATGAAGGAGCAGCGCGAGCGTGCCCGCGCCGCCCGCAGCTCCGATGAGACCGCCTGGGCGGGTCTTGATCTCGGCCTGGACAATCTCCCCACCAAGTTCACCGGCTATGAGCGCCTGCACGACGACTGCACCATCCTCGCCATTGTGGCCGAGGACGAGCTGCGCGAACGCGTCGGCTCCAGCGTGAGCGCGAGCATCGTTCTGGACAAAACGCCGTTCTATGCCGAAATGGGCGGCCAGAGCGCCGACCACGGCCTGCTCATTCTCAAGGACGCCGTCTTTGAGGTGCGCGATGTGCAGAAGAACAAGGCCGGCAAGGTGTTGCACCACGGTGTGATGGTTTCCGGCAATCTCGCTGTCGGCGATAAGGTCAACGCCTGCGTTGACACCGGCCGCCGCAAGGCGATCATGCGCGCCCACAGCGCCACGCACCTGCTGCACAAGGCGCTGCGCACCGTTCTCGGCGATCATGTCCATCAGGCCGGCTCGCTCGTCGAGCCCGACCGTCTCCGCTTTGACTTTACCCACTTCTCCGCCATGAAGCCCGAGGAGATCGCCTCCGTGGAGCGCATGGTGAACGAAGCCGTGCTCGAAGGCTTCCCCATCACCGTGAAGGAAATGCCCATCGCGGAGGCCCGCAGTCTCGGCGCGATGGCGCTCTTCGGTGAAAAGTACGGTGACGTTGTCCGCGTTGTCGATATGGGCGAGGGATATTCCGTCGAATTCTGCGGCGGCACGCATCTGGATAACACCGCGAAGGTCGGCTCGCTGCGCATCGTGAGCGAGTTCTCCGTTGCGAGCGGCGTGCGCCGTATCGAGGCCATCACCGGCCAGGAAACGCTCAAGTTCATCGAGAACAACACCCGCCTGCTCATGACGCTTTCCGAGCGTCTCAAGGCCAAGCCCGAGGAGCTTCTCACCCGTGCCGAGGCGCGCACGAACGAGATCCGCGAGCTGCGCTCGGAGCTCGAAAAGTTCCGCGGCCGCGAAATGCTCTCCAACGCCGAAAGCTTCCTTGCCAGCTCCAAAAAGGTCGGCTCGCTGCATGTGTTCACCGGCGTCGTGCCGGTTGATACGCCGGATAACCTCCGCAAGATCGGCGACTTCCTGCGCGATAAGGACGAGAACATCGTTGCGGTGCTCGCCGCCGTGCGCGACGGGAAGATTACCTTCCACAGCGTGTGCGGCAAGGCGGCGGTCGCCGCCGGCGTCCGCGCGGGCGATATCATCCGCTCCGTCACCGCCATCTGCGGCGGCAAGGGCGGCGGCAAGCCGGATTCCGCCATGGGCGGCGGCACCGATACGCTCAAGCTTGATGACGCTCTCGCCACCGTGGACGATTTCGTCGCCAGCAAGCTGAACTGAATTTTCAAAAGCCGCCGCATTGCGGCGGCTTTTGCCCATTATGTGAAAGGAGCACAATTATGAACGACTGCCTTTTCTGCCGGATCATCGCCGGTGAGATCCCGTCCGCCAAAGTGTACGAGGACGAACACGTCTATGCCTTCCGCGACATCAATCCCCAGGCGCCGACGCACATTCTCGTCGTGCCGAGAGAGCACATCGGCTCCGTGGCGGAGCTGACGGAAGAGAACTCCGCGGCCGCTGCGCGCTGCCTCGTCGCTGCGGCGAAGATCGCCGAGAGCGAAAAGCTGACCGGCGGCTACCGCATCGTCTCCAACGTCGGCCCCGACGCCGGACAGACCGTGAAGCATCTCCACTTCCACATCCTCGGTGGCAAGCGCCTGGACGACACCATGGCGTGATTTTTCAAAGCCTCCCTCGTCAGAGGGAGCCTTTTTAACCGATTGCGTGCATCCGTACGGATGCAAAAGGAATAGCTTCCACCACCGATTGGTAGCATACATACGGGTGATGCCGTATGTATTTCAAGCGCCTTTACGAACTGCGCGAGGATAACGACTATACAAAAAAGACCATCGCGGAGTATCTCCACATGAACCGCGAGGTCTACCGCCGGTACGAAGCCGGTATCCGGGAAATCCCTGTCTGGGCGGTGATCCGGCTTGCGGAGCTCTATCATGTCTCCACGGACTATCTGCTCGGTCTGACGGACGAAAAGAACGGCCATGCGTAAAGCGGCTCTGCTCTGCGGGGCGCTGTCTCTTGCCGTTTTTGAAGCCTTTTATCTTCTGCCGGAGAGCGTTCTGCTCCCGGCGGCGGGCGTCTGCGCGCTTCTTTCGGCGCTGAGCCTCCTGCTTCCGCGCGGAAAGAGCCGCACCCGCGCGCATCTCGCGCTGCTCGGCGCGGCCATCGGGCTTTTCGCTTTTTTCGTGCAGGAGCATTTCCTCGCCGCGCCCTCGGATGCGCTCGCGGGCGAAAAGCGCGTGATTTCCGTGCGTGTGACGGACTACCCGGACATTTACGACACGAGCGAATATATAACGGTACGTGTCACGGACCCGGAGCTTCCGGGCGTGAAGTGCCGCATCGCTTCCTACGATACGGAAAATTTCTCCGCCCTCACGCCGGGCGACGAGCTCTCCATCCCGGTGAAGCTGCTCCCGGCGCGGGAGCGCAACGGGCAGAGTGTGGATACGTATGCCGCGCAGGGGATTTTCCTTCGCGCTACGGCGACCGGCGCGCCGGAGGTCACCGGGCGCTGGGCCTTTTCGTTCCTCTATGCGCCGAAGGCACTCTGCCGCGCGATCGGCGAGGTTTGCCGAAACGTGTTCCCGCCGGATGTGCAGCCGTTTCTCACGGCGCTTTTGACCGGTGACAAGACCGACCTTTACGATGACGGCGCGCATTACTATGCTCTCGCCGATGCGGGACTGGCGCACGTCGTGGCGGTGTCCGGCATGCACATCGCCTTTCTCATGGGCTTTCTCTATCTGCTGATCGGGCGGCGGCCGCGGGCGGTCGCGATGAGTCTGCCGGTGCTGCTGCTCTTCGCCGCGATGACCGGCTTCACGCCGTCGGTGACGCGCGCGGCGGTCATGCAGCTTTTCCTGCTCTCCGCCCCGCTCTTTGACCGGGAGAGCGACGGGGTAACCTCGCTTTTAACGGCGCTCGCGCTCCTTTTGCTGCTCAACCCCTCCGCCTGCGCCAGCGTCAGCTTGCAGCTGAGCTTTTCCTCCGTGGCGGGTATCTGGCTTCTTTCCGAGCGGATGTACCGCGCCCTCTACCGGAGAATTGACGGATCGCGGATCGGCAGAAACCGCCTCGTCCGCCGGACGCTCTTTTTAGCGGCGGGCTCGGTTTCGAGCAGCGTCGGCGCAATGGCGCTCTCCGCGCCGCTCACGGCGGTGCACTTTGGCTCGGTGTCGGTCGTTGCGCCGCTTTCGAACATCCTCTGCCTCTGGATCGTCTCGGCGGTTTATATCGGCGGGTACATCCTTGTGCTGCTCGGCGCGATTGTTCCGGGCGCGGCGGCGCTGGGCGGAGGTATCCTCGCGTGGGGCGTGCGGTATATCTATGCGGTGTCCGGCTTCCTGTCGCGCCTCCCGTGTGCAAACGTTTATGTGCGAAATCCGCTCTTTCTCGGCTGGCTCGTGCTGGTTTACGCCCTGTTCCTCGCCGCGTGGCTGCGCTCCCGGAAAACCGGGCACTTTCGCGCGCTGGTGCCGGTGGGACTTTCGCTCGCGCTGCTCTTGGCTGCCGCCGGGATCACAAGACTCCAATGGAACGATACGCTCCGTCTCACGGCGCTCGATGTCGGGCAGGGCGAATGCATTGTCCTCACAAGCGGCGAGCACGCCGCGGTGGTCGATTGCGGCGGGAGCTTCGTCACGCACGACGCGGGGAAAAGCGCCTTGCAGTATCTCGGCGGAGAATGCCGGAAGAGCATCGACGCGCTCATTCTCACGCATCTCCATACCGACCACGCCAACGGCGCGGCGCAGCTCTTATCCCGCGTGCGCGTCGGTACGCTCTATCTGCCGCGCGAAACGGAGGAAACGTCTCTGCTCGCGGAAATTCTCTCTGCTGCAGAGCGGCAGGGGACGAGGGTGGAATATGTGACCGAGGACATGACGCTGCCGCTCGGCACAGCTTTGCTCACCGTATGGCCGCCGCTGCTGCCGGAGTCGGAGGACGCCAACGAAAACGGCCTCATCCTTGAGGCCGCGCAGGGCAATTTTGAGGCGTTCATCCTCGGCGACGCGCCCTCCAAGGCGGAAAAGGCGCTCGTAGCCAGTGCGCCGCTGCCGGACGCGGAGGTCCTGTTCGTGGCGCACCACGGCTCGAACACCTCGACGTGCAAGGAACTTCTGGAAGCGATCACGCCGGAAACGGCGGTCATTTCCGTTGGATATAATACCTATGGCCACCCGACGCAGAAGGTTCTCGACCGGCTGGCCAAATACAATATCACCGTGCTGCGCACGGATACCGACGGCGAGATCACGCTTACCGCCGGGGAGGAGTAAAAAACTATGGCAAAGCCGTCTTTCGGCAAAAAGGAAGCGCCGCTCGACTATGGCGCACTCGTAAAAAATCTTCGCGACAAGGGCCCGGAAAAGCTCTATCTTCTCTGGGGCGAGGAGGACTATCTTCTCACGGACTTCGTTTCGCGGCTCCGTACCGCATGTGTCGGCACGGAAGAGGACGAATTCAACGCAAAGCGCATCGATTCTCCCGCGCCGGCGGCGAACGACATCGCCGAGGCGCTCGACGCCATGCCGTTTTTTGGAGACCGGACGTTCGTGGAGCTGCGCGGGTTTGATGTGAACAAGTGCCGCGACGAGCGCACCACGGCGCTCTTTTCGGACATTCCGGACTGGTGCACCGTTGTTATCACGCTGCCGACGGGCGTTGACCCGGACGGGCGGCTTGCCTTCATAAAGCAGCTCAAAGCGGCAGGCAAGGCCGTGAACTTCACAGCGCAGACCGGCGCGCCGCTCAATAACTGGATCGTCCGCCGCTTTGAAGCTGGCGGCAAACGCATCGACCGCGATGCTGTGGACCGGCTCGTGTTCCTCTCCGGCGATCTCATGAACCGGCTCATCCCGGAAATCGCGAAGATCTGCGGCTATGTCCCCGGCGAGCGCGTTACGGCGCAGGACGTGGAAAAGCTCGCGCACCACATCCCGGAGGCGGATGCCTTCCAGATGACCGAGGAGATCGCCCGCCGGAACTACGACGGCGCGGCGGCCAAGCTCGCAGAGCTTCTGGCCGGAGACGCCGAGCCCATTGAGATCATGGGCGTGATCGGCTGGCAGGTGCGGCAGCTCTATGCCGCAAAGATCGCCGAGAAGAGCGGCCGGGGAACGCCGTTTCTCATGGAATTGCTCGGCACCTCGAGCGAGTACCGTGCGCGAAAGCTTGCCGAAACGGCGGCAAAATTCTCCCTTCCGGCGCTCACAAACGGCGTGCGGCTGTGCGCGGAGTACGCGATGAAGCCGCGCGAGAGCGGCGCGATCACCGACGCCGAGGCGGTCAAGGAGTTCCTGATCCGCTTCGCGATGGAGGCGCGCCGTGCTTAAAATCAAAGAGGCCATCGTCGTCGAGGGACGGTACGATAAGATCGCGCTTGAACCGCTCGTCGATACCGCAATCTTCACGACCGACGGATTCGGCATATTCAAAAATAAAGAAAAGCTCGCCCTGCTCCGGCGCGTGGCCGAGCAGCGCGGGCTCATCGTCCTGACGGACGCGGACGGCGCGGGGCTCGTCATCCGAAACCGTCTGCGCGGCGCGATAAGCGCGCAGTATCTCAAGCACGCCTATATCCCGGACATAGCGGGCAAGGAGCGACGCAAGAGCGCACCATCGCGCGCCGGAATGCTCGGCGTGGAGGGCATGAAGCCGGAAATCCTGGAAGAGGCTCTGCGCCGCGCCGGGGCAGAGTGCGATACGGAGACGCGCGAGCGCGTCACCAAGGCCGATCTTGCTGCTCTCGGCCTCTCCGGCGGCGCAGACAGCGCTGCAAAGCGCCGCGCTTTGCAGAAAAAGCTTGCGCTGCCGGAAAATCTCTCGGCCAACGCGCTGCTCAATGCGGTGAACTCGCTCTATACGCGCGGGGAGTTTCTATCGGCGGCGCGCTCTTTCGAGAACGAGGGTCGCAGCGTTGCCGAGCAGGAGAAAGCCGCCGGAGGCGGTTTCGAGCTCGGCGGCGAGCCGGTAGAGAGCGTAGGTGCGCGGCGTGAGCGCACCGATATGTAAAAGGATCATCACCGAGCAGAAGGCCATCGCGCAGCTCACGCAGAGCGTATCGCGCACCATGCCGAACGCCTCCTCGCTGAGCGGGGAGAAAAGATACTTCATAAAAATCACCGCTTCCATTGTACCTGTGCAGCCTATTACGCCGCAACGGACAACATATGGAAGCGGTGGTTTCGTTTTCCTGTTTTTTGTAACCGTATCTTGTCTTGTGGCGGTGCGCGGCGTATGGTATAATATGTTGAAAAATGTTTCTTTCAGGGGGTAACACCGTATGAAATGCCCGTTCTGCGGCTATGCGGAAAGCAAGGTCATCGACTCCCGCCCGGCGGACGAAGGCGCGTCCATCCGGCGGAGAAGAGAATGCCTCGCCTGCCAGCGCCGGTTTACAACGTATGAGGTCATGGAGCGCCTGCCGCTCGTCGTCGTCAAGCGCGACGGCAGCCGCCAGACGTTTGATAAAAATAAGCTCATCAACAGCATGCTCAAAGCGTGCGAGAAGCGATCCGTCGCCCTCGGTGATCTCGAACGCATCGCCAACGAGATTGAGCAGGAGCTGCAAAACCGGCTCGAACGCGAATGCCCGACGAGCGAGATCGGCGAAATGGTCATGAAGCGCCTCAAGTCGCTCGACGAGGTTGCCTACGTCCGCTTTGCCTCGGTCTACCGCCAGTTTAAAGATATCAACACCTTCATGGAAGAGCTGACGCATCTTCTGGAGGATAAGGCTTAAAATACGCTCTTGAAGCTCACATGCTCCATGGAGTCGATGCTGTGCAGATGCGCTTCGAGACATTCGATGGCGCTCTCGGCGGCGTCGGCGTCGCGCGTGAGAATGGTTTCGAGCGCGGCGTAAAAGGCATCCGTGGTGGAATCCACCTCTGAGTGGCGGATCATGATGTGCGTATAGCTTTCCGAGGCGTACCAGAGCTCGATGGCTTCGCGGAGCGAGTTTTCGGCGGCGGCATAATCTTCCGCGCGGCAAAATTCCAGCGCCTCTTCCGCGAGCGCCGTAAGATTGCCGGTGAGAGCATCGATGTGCGCAATGTTCCACGCCGCCGCGCCGAAGAGCAGCGCGAGCAGCACGGCGGCCGCAATGGCTTTTTTCATGGGCGTTTCTCCCGTTTGGCAAAATAGACGTTCCCGGCCTTGTCGCAGGTAAGCAGAAACGCCTGCTCCGGGCTTTTCACGCCCTGCCGGCGGCACTCCGCGCGCAGCCATTCCTCGGTTTTACCGCATTTGCGAAGATTTTCGCGCAGCACCGTCCCGTCGCTGATGAGAATGTAGGGGTAGCCCGTCTCCGGCTCGGCACAATGGAGCTGCCCGGCGGTGACGGGGCGCTCTGCGGGCGTGAGGATAACGTTGAGCGTGCCGTCCGTTTCGAGAATGGCATATTCCACCGTGGAGAGATCGGTGACGCTCTGGGCGCGCAGTTCCTCGGTCAGCTCGTCCACGGAAAACCGGCAGCGGTGCATCTCCTTCTGGTTGATCTTGCCTTTCTCGATGAGAAAGCACGGCTTTCCGAAAAGCGCCGTGCGCAGCTTCTGGCTGCGGAGCGTGGCGCCGGAGAGAATGAGCTCCAGACAAAAGAGCGTCAAAATGGAGACGAGACCGTTCATGAGCGGGATGCCGATATCCTGCAGGGGAAGCGAGGCCAGGTCTGCCACCAGCACAGAGACGACAAGCTCGGAGAGCTCCAGCTCGCCAAGCTGCCGCTTTCCTAAAATGCGCATACACAAAAGCAGCACCGTGAAAATGATGACGGTGCGAAACATTACAATAGCCATAGAAATATCTTGACCCAAGGAGAGTAAATTATGAGCGAAGAAAAAAAGATCGGTGGGCGTGCCTTCGGCGAGACGCTGAACGTCGAAAAATTCATCGAAGAGCAGATCGCGCTCATCCGTGAGCAGGTCGGCGACGGCAAGGTGCTTCTGGCGCTTTCCGGCGGCGTGGACAGCTCCGTTGTGGCGGCGCTGCTGCTCCGTGCCATCGGCGATCAGCTCTACTGCGTGCACGTGAACCACGGTCTCATGCGCAAGGGCGAGAGCGAGCAGGTCATCAAGGTATTCCGCGAGGAGCTGGGCGCGAATCTCACCTACGTGGACGCGACAGACCGCTTCCTCGATAAGCTCGCGGGCGTTTCGGAGCCGGAACGCAAGCGCAAGATCATCGGCGAGGAGTTCATCCACGTCTTTGAGGAAGAGGCCGCGAAGCTTCAGGGCATCCATTTCCTCGGCCAGGGCACGATCTACCCCGACATCGTCGAGAGCGACAAGGGCGTCAAGGCGCACCACAACGTCGGCGGTCTGCCCGAAAAGCTCGGCTTTGAGCTCGTCGAGCCGGTGAAGTACCTCTTCAAGGACGAAGTCCGCCAGGTCGGCGAGGCGCTCGGCCTGCCGCACAGCATGGTGTGGCGTCAGCCGTTCCCCGGCCCCGGTCTTGGTGTGCGCTGCATCGGCGCAATTACCCGCGACCGTCTCGCCGCTGTGCGCGAGTCCGACGCCATCCTCCGCGAGGAGTTCGCGAAGTCCGGCATGGACGCGAAGGTCTGGCAGTATTTCACGATCGTCCCCGACATCCGCACCACCGGCGTTGTGGACGGCAAGCGCACCGAGCTCTGGCCGGTCATCATCCGCGCCGTGAACACCACCGACGCCATGACCGCGAGCGTCCCCCGTCTCGACTGGGAACTGCTCGAGACCGTCACGCGCCGCGTGCAGACCGAGGTCCCCGGCGTCAGCCGCGTCCTCTACGACCTCAGCCCCAAGCCCCCCGCGACCATCGAATGGGAATAATATAAAAAGCTGAAAAGCATGGAAAATGCTGGACTTTTGCGGTGCGGAATGGCCCCGTGATAACAAAATGACAACTAACCGGGAATGCAGAATTGAATAATCCCGATAGTCTGAGCCAGACGATATATACAAAATCGTTTAAGACGCGGTTACAGAGAGCAGATGGGAATAACGAAAAGCGTGCCGGAGGCATGCATCATACAGGCTTCCAGCTTTTCTCCAATGGCGCTGGGACGATCCGTAATTTGAAGAAATTGAAATACAAAGGAAGATTCTGCCTATGCTGCCGACAAGGGAAGAAGCGATGGAACTGCTCCGGGACGGTCTCGCGTGCAATCCGGGGCCGTGGGGGAGGCATTGCCTGACGGCGGCGCATTGCGCGGAGAAAATCGCCGCCGCGTGCGGGGATATGGATCCGGAGAAAGCGTACATATTGGGGCTGCTGCACGATATCGGGAGAAAATTCGGCGTGCGGCACCTGGGGCATGTTTCCGACGGATATACCTACATGCAATCGCTGGGGTACGATGAGGCGGCAAAGGTCTGTCTGACGCATTCTTTCCATAACCGCACGTTGGACGACTATATCGGGAAATTTGATGTTTCGGAGCAGGAGCAGGCGCTTATCCAGACGGAACTGGACAAAACGACATACGATGAATACGACCGGCTGATCCAGCTGTGCGACGCTCTTTCCGGAGCGGAAGGTGTGCTGGATATCGAGGCGAGAATGAGCGATGTCCGAAAAAGATACGGCACCTATCCGCCGGAAAAGTGGGCTTCCAACATGCGCCTGCTGCATCACTTTGAAGAGAAGGCGCACCGAAACATTTATCTTGTGTGCGAGAAAGACACCTTTGTGCCGGGGGAGCTGTAACGGCACCATTCCAAAAACCACCGCTGCCGGACTTTTTTGAAGTCCGGCAGCGGTGGTTTTTGATCATACCAATTTATGAAACCGGGGCGTTCCCGGTAGATTTTCTCGTCAGAAACAAGGCCAAAGCCGCGCCCATAAGACCGCCAACCAGCTTTGTCAAAAGCAGCGGGAGGAGCATGCTCCTTTCAACGGCCATGGTAAAGTCAAACGATCTTTGCGCCGCGGGGAGGAATATATTATAATAAGGCGCGTGAGCGACGAGCGGCAGGGACGCTTTTTCCCCATCGCCTCTGGCGATGATAATGCTTTTTTCTATTGCGTTTGCCGGCGGCACATGCTATACTATTGGTGTGCGTGCCAAAGAGGAGAAAAGCATTTTTATCTCAAGGAGGGTATGATGAAGAAAAAAATCTGGGTTATGATCCTTACCGCCGTGCTGCTGCTGAATCTTCTGCCGGGGATGACGCCGGAGGCATCGGCGGCGGACGATACGTCATCGACGGTGATTGGTAACTGGTGCTACGGATGCAAAGCGTGGAGAAATTTCCGGGTCACAGGGTTCATTCCCACCCCTATCAGCAGTACGCCTGACCCAGTGCTCCATTGGGCAAATATTAAATGCTTAACTTGCGGGAACGAACAGCAGTGCTCGGGCGGTTCTACTGATAATGGTGGTATATTTAAACATACTGGCGGCACCGAAACGCTCACCTGCACCACGGGCAAAACCTGCACGCTGTGCGGCGCTGAATACGGCAAGCTCGGCCACATCTGGAGCGAGTGGAAGTCCAACGAAAACAACACCCACACCCGCACCTGCGAGCGCCCGGGCTGCGGCGAGGTTGAAACGGGAAAATGCGGGGGCGACAGCACTGTGCACTGCGGCATGGAGGGCAAGTGCGCCGTTTGCGGCGGACAGTACTATCATGCCGAGCACACTTTTCCCGAGCGCTGGAAGTGGGGCTCCGACCCGCAAGTAAGAAGAGACGCCGAATCCCACTGGCTTCAGTGCTTCTACTGCACCGAAGGGAAAGCATTCATGACATTGCATTCGTTCGTGCCGGGCAATATGTACCTTAAGTCTCCGGCCACCTGCGTCTCTAAGCCTGTGTACTACAAGAACTGTAGCTCCTGCTACTACCAGGGAACGGAGACGTATCTTGACCCGTATGGTAGCACTAACCCGAAAAACCACACCGGCAACGAAGAGATCCGCGGCGCGGTGGAAGCCACCTGCACGACAGCGGGCTATACCGGGGATACATACTGCAAAGACTGCGATGCTCTGCTGAGCACCGGAACGGTGATCCCCGCCGCGGGACATACCGGCGGCACCGCGACATGCAAAGCTCCTGCTGTGTGCGAGACATGCAAACAGCCTTACGGCGAAAAGAACGCTTCCAACCATGCCGGCGGCACGGAAGTGCGCGGCGCGAAAGACGCGACCTGCACGACAGCGGGCTATACCGGCGATACATACTGCAAGGACTGCAATGCGAAGCTCACCACTGGCAAAGCGATCCCTGCTAAGGGACACACCGGCGGCACGGCGACATGCAAAGACCCGGCCGTGTGCGAGGTATGCCAGAAGCCTTACGGCGAAACGGATGCCTCCAACCATGTGGGCGGCACGGAGGTGCGCGGCAGGAAGGACGCAACCTGCACGGCAGAGGGCTACACCGGCGATACCTGCTGCAAGGGCTGCGGCGCGGTGTTTACCTCCGGCGAGGCGATCCCCGCCGCGGGGCATCGCGGCGGCATGGCGACCTGCCTCCGGCGGGCAACGTGCGAGATATGCGGGAGACGGTACGGCGAGATAGCCTACTGGCACCACAGCCCCAGCTGCGTGGCGGAGTGGACGATCACCGAAACGGAGCACGAGCAGAAATACTCCCTCTGCGGCGCGATCGCTACGGAAAAGGGCGAGCACGTCTTTGGAGACTGGACGGTCACCCGCGAGGCTGCCCCCGGCAAGGAAGGGGAGCAGGAGCGCGTCTGTGAGCTGTGCGAATACACGGAGACCGAAGCGATCCCCGCTTTGGAGATCAGGAAAGATGCCGCGCCCGCGCCCACGGCGGAGCCTGAACCCGCCGCGGAGCCCGCTGCCGAGCCCGTCGAACCGGTCTCGGAGAGCGGCAGCGTGTGGTGGATCTTCCTCCTTGTCGGCGTGGCGGCCGGTGTCGGCGCCGGTGTTGCCGTCCGGCGGAAAAAGAAAAAATAACGGCTTCGGACAGGAGAAAGGCCGGCGGCTCATGCGAGCCGCCGGCCTTTGAGCGTGTCAAAAAAGTATTTTTGACACGCTCTCAAACGAGACCCACTGCGTTGGGCTCTCGTTTGAAAAGGC
>CAKSWA010000050.1 GCA_934511165.1 uncultured Oscillospiraceae bacterium
ATCGATGGCAAGCTCGGCTCGCAAACGTGCTCTCGGAGCGAGTGCGCTGCGGCGAGCCGCAGCCTTTTCAAACGAGAACCCAACGCAGTGGGTCTCGTTTGAGAGCGTGTCAAAAATACTTTTTTGACACGCTCTGACGGCTGACGGAAGAAATTCCGTCAGCCGTCTTATTTATATATTTACAACATTGTTGAAAAACGGACACTTTCGTGATATAATCCAATCCCGCCGCAGCGCGGCACTATTTTCCCGGAGGTAACGCCATGAACGTCTGGCACGACATCGATCCCGCACGCATACAGCCGGAGGATTTTCTCGCCGTGATCGAGATCCCCAAGGGCAGCAAAAAGAAATATGAACTGGATAAGCAGACCGGCCTGATCATTCTCGACCGCATTCTGTATACATCGACCCACTACCCCGCCAACTACGGCTTCATCCCCCGCAGCTACGGCGACGACGGCGACCCGCTCGACGTGCTCGTGCTCTGCTCCGAGGTGCTCGATCCGCTCACGCTCGTGCGGTGCTACCCGATCGGGTATATCTCCATGCTCGACGGCGGTAAGAACGACGAGAAGATCATCGCCATCCCCTTCTCCGACCCGAGCTACAACAAATACCGCGATATTATGGATCTGCCCGACCACACGTTTGACGAGATGGCGCACTTCTTTACCGTCTACAAGGCGTTGGAGGGCAAAGAGACGGTTGCGGGCGACGTAAACGGCCGCGAAGCCGCCGTGGAGATCATCAAGAGCGCGCTTGCGCACTACGACGAGTGCTTCGGAAACAAAAAATAATTACACGCATTTCTTTAAAAATCGCGCCCCGGCAGTTTTTGAACCGCGCCCCGTCAAGAGGACAGAGAAAAAATATAAAGTTTTCCCGGCCAGCAGCCATCCGCTGCTGGCCGCTCCGCTTATACTTACCTCTCCCGCCATGTATTTTATCACGATTTTTACTTTCTCTTCTGGTTTCTGTTTTTCCCTTTCCGACATAACAATGCTCCCTCCATGACTAACAGTGTTTTATTTCACTGTCTCTCATAGAGGGAGCATATCATTTCGCGGCGGGAGGCCTTTTTAATAGTATAGGCAAGCCGTTTGGCTCAATCCTTATATGCCATGCACTGATCGAAGATCGCCGCGGCGGTGTCTTTGTGCGCCTCACTCGCGCACTTCGAAGCGATGACTGCGGCGAGGAGTCCGGCGGCGAAGCCGGGGACGATCTCGTACACCCCCGTGCTCTTGAAGAGCGCGAGCCACAGCACATCCACCGCCGCGCCAGCGATGATGCCCGCCGCCGCGCCGGAGAACGTGAAGCCGCGCCAGAAGAGACTCAGCACGATGACCGGGCCGAACGACGCGCCGAAGATGCCCCAGGCGTTCTCGACGAGCGACATGATCGTGCCGCTGCCGGGGTTGGAGGCGATGAGCAGCGCGGCCACCGCAATCACGAGCACCACGATGCGCCCGACCCAGAGCATTTCCCTGTCGGTGCTCTGTCCCTTGCGGATCACGGGCTTGTATACGTCGCTTGCAAACGCGCTCGACGCGGCAAGCAGCTGCGAATCGGCGGTGCTCATCGCACCGGCCAGAATGGCGCTGAGCAGCAGGCCGGAAATGAGACCCAGCCACGGGCCGGTGAAGATTTTCCGCACGATGGAAATGAAGATGGTGGAGCTCTCCTGCCCGTCGCCGAGGAAGAGATGCGCTACGACCGACACGAGCACCGCAAACACGAGAATAAAGAACGTCCAGCCGATGCCGACCTTCGCGGCCTTTTTGAGCTCCTTGTCCGATTTCACGGACATGAACCGGATGATGATGTGCGGCATACCGGCGTAGCCGAGGCCCCAGCCGAGACCGGAGAGAATGTCCTGCCACGAGGTCATCATGTTCCAGTAGCCCGCGGGCAGTGTCCCCACGGTCGTGCCGCTCTTTTCCATCATGCACAGCGCGACGATCGGCGCGGCAAAGAGTGAGCCGAGCATCAAAAGTCCCTGGAAAAAGTCCGTCCAGCACACGGCGTTGAAGCCGCCAAGGAACGTATACCCTACGATGATGACCGCCGCGGCATACATTGCGATCTGCGCGGGGACACCGAGCACCGTTTCAAAAAGCGTGCCGCAGGCCTTGATGCTGCTCGCGGAATACACGGTGTACGCCACGAGGAAGATCACCGCGCTGATGATCTGCAGCGCGCGGGAGCTCGCCTTGAACCGGTTTGTGAGATACTGCGGGATCGTGATTGAGTCGCCGCACACGATGGAGAACGAGCGAAGCCGCGGCGCAATGAAGATCCAGCTGAGCGAGTAGCCGATGAAAAGTCCCACCGGGATCCACGCCTTGCCCATGCCGTAAGCATAGATGGACGCCGGCATGCCCATGAGCACCCACGCACTCATGTCGCTCGCGCCGGCTGAAAGGCCGGACACCCACGCGCCCATCTCGCGCCCGCCGAGGAAGTAGTCCTTCTCTCCGGCGTCCTTGCTGCGCACGAAAAACCAAATGCCGATACCCAGCATGAACGCCAGATACAGGATAAACATCATAAGCTCGGATAAATTCATGTTTCTTCCCCCTTGACAATCGACGCATTACATTTTATAATGCATTACATTACCGATAAAAATGTTATGGGCGTACTATACACCTTAACGCGCTAAATTGCAAGAGGAAATTTTCATGGATACGAAAAAATATGAAGTATTTGAAAAAACGGTGGAGCTCTCGTCGCTGACGAAGGCGGCGGAGGAGCTGGGGCTGACGCAGTCGGGCGTGAGCCACATCATTGCTGCGCTCGAAGAGGAGTTCGGCTTTCCCTTATTAACGCGCAGCCGCACGGGCGCACGCCTGACGCCGGAGGGTGAGAAGATTATGCCGTTTCTGCGGGACATCCTCCGCTCGCAGGAGCAGCTCGACCAGACGGCGGCGGAGCTGCGCGGCCTTTCGGCGGGTACGGTGCGCATTGCAACGTTCACGAGCGTGGCGGTGCATTGGCTGCCGGGCATGATGCAGGAGTTTCAGACGCTTTATCCGCATGTGGAGTTCAAACTCTTCAACGGCGACTATCACGACGTGGATCGCTGGCTCACGGATGGGAGCGTGGACGTTGGATTCATCACGCTGCCGACGGCGCTGCGGTGCGAGTGTATCCCGCTGCGGGAGGACCGGCTTCTCGCCATATTGCCGGAGAACCATCTGCTGGCGAAAAAGGACATCTGCCCGGTAAAAGAGGTTGCGGCGCTGCCGTTCATCTCGCTGCTGGAATCCTCGGACGATGATGCGCGCCGCGCGCTCGACGCCGCCGGGGTAAAGCCGAACGTGCGCTTCGCGACGAAGGACGACTACGCCATTCTCGCCATGGTTTCGCAGGGGCTTGGCGTGAGCATCGTGCCGGAGCTTCTTTTGCAGGGACACCGCGACGGTATCGCCGTGCGCGAGATGACGCCGCCCTCGAGCCGGACGATCGCGCTGGCGATCCCCGCCGGCGGGCGCGCCGGCCCGGCCACGCGGCGCTTCGCCCGCTTCGCCGAGGAATGGGTGAAGAAAAACGATCCGCAGAGAGGATAATAGAAAAACATAAGCCGCCGGCAAAACCGCGCGGCTTATGTTATAGAGATTTGTTTTCTGAATAAGGAAAAACCACCGTTCCATAGGAACGGTGGTTTTTGGTGGACGATACAGGACTCGAACCTGTGACCCTCCGCACGTCAAGCGGATGCTCATACCAGCTGAGCTAATCGTCCGAATTTTTCAAGGCAAGGGATATTATACAAAAGATAATACCCCTTGTCAACAGTTTTTGCGCTCTTTTTTGGAAAAATTCTCTGCCGATCAGCCCGGCGTGGACGATGGCTTGGCGTAGATGATGCTGTCCCACTCAAGATTGTCCTGCTCGTAGGTGTCGGGATCGTACAGGTTCTCCGTGAGATACGCCGCCTGATAGGACGGGACGTAGACGGTCACATAGTCCTGCAGTCCGCCGCACTCGGCGATGATCGTGGCATGAACGGTGATGTTCGGCGATGCGCCGACGACGGTCGCGATGCCGCGGTCATCCACGGTGAGAATCTTTTCGTTGCTGCTGCGCCACGTAACGACAAGGCTTTCGTCGTCCGGGAAGATTCTCACGTCAAAGTCGATCGAGATTTCACCGGCGCGCGTCAGTGAGGCTTCGTGGTTCTTGAGCGTGTTATTGAGGAACGTGATCGCCATCTGTTCAATGGCCGGCGTGGGGCTGGCCTCGGGCGTCGGTACGGGCGAGGGGCTGGGCGTCGGCAGGTCGGCTGCGCTATAGACGATCTGACTGCCGGGGTTATTCGTCGCGGACGGGCGGTTGGAGTTGGAACCGGAGTCCTTCCCTCCGCCGGCGATAAGGACGACGACCGCGAGAATCACGGCGATGAGGAGAATGCCGCCGAAGATGAGCTGCCAGCGGATGTCGGCGCCGGCGCGGCGGGACGCGGCGGTGTTCGGCGTGGCGGATGCGGTCGTATACGGTACGCGATTCGGCTGATTCTGCCGGGGCGTGCCGCAGTTCGGGCAGCGATTGCGCAGTCCGGAGTATTTCTGGCCGCAGCGGCGGCAGGTGGTTTCCGGAATGAAGCCCATAGGATGACCTCCTTCGTATAATAAAAAACTGCGTAATTTTGGAATTTATACTATTCCACAGTAGCGTGTGTATTTTACTATACGAATCGGTCTCTGTCAAGTTTTCCCAGTATTTGGGGGCTTTCAGAGCGCAAGCGTGCCGGATTCGTCCTCAAGAAGGATCAGAATCTTTTCCTGTGCGCCGGTCATCGCATTCACATAAAGGAGATAATGCCGCCCGTCCTCCGTTTCGCAGATGAGCTCGCGGCAATAGATCTCCTCCGCGCCGGATGTCGGGATAACGGCGAGCTTTTCGCTCTTCACGGTCAGCCCCTCTCCGGCCATGGCACGGGCATCCGCCTCCGAAACCGAGGGCGCGGGCAGATCGCGCCCGGCGTGCGACGTGAGATAGGCCTCCGCATCAAAGCGCAGCATTTCGCCGGTATCCATGGCGATGGCGAGCTTGACCATGTCCGGATAGCACATCACGCCGTTCTGCTCGGCGCAGTACGTCACGGTGAGCACGTGGTCTTTGAGAAAGTGATAGCTCTCCTTCATGCCGCGGTAGCCGTGCGCGGAGAGAAACTCCGCGGCCTTTTCGAGCGCGGCGTCTGCCGTGATGGCCGAGCGCACCGGCGCGCGCTGCGAGAGGGCGCGCACAACGTAGCCGCCCTTCCGGCTGACGCTCACGGTATAGTCTCCGCCGGTGAAGCGGTAAACCGGGATTTTGCCTTCGCTTTCCCCGGCGGCGGAGACAAGATTGCTGCGCAGTCCCAAAAATCCTGCCGCGACGAGCGCGGCGGCGTCCGCCGTCACTTCGCGCGCATCCTTTATCATGCGCGGCTCGCGCTCGGCCACGGAGGCGGAAAACGGCCCGTCGTATACGAGCGTGGGCATTTCCGGAAACTCCTGCTCCATGCCGAGAAAGCTGTCGCCGAGCGAGGGAAGAGCGTCGTCCATTGCCGCGGCGGCGCGCGTGCTCACAAGTCCCACGGCAACGTCCGAGCGCAGCTGCGCCAGATTGCCGGAGAGAAGCGCCGCCGTATCGCCGAGCGCGCGCAGGTTTTCCCGCTCCTCCTCGGTCACATCGTCGCCGCCGCTGCTCTCGCGGAGGAGCCAGAGCGCATAATCGCCGGTTCTGGCGAAGAAGGACGCCGTGTTCTCCAGCTCCATGAGCGGGATGGAGAGCGACGAGAGCGCCGCGCTCGCCGTCTGCGCGCGGGAATAAACCTCCGCGCAGAGCGAGGCGGTGATGGCCGGGCTCACGGCGTACTGCGATTTTTCGAGCGCCGCCGAAAGACCGTCCGCCGCGGCGCACAGTTCCGAAAAGGCGTATTCCCCGCGGTAGCGTTCCTCCCGCTCGGCGGTCACGGCGCGGCGGTAGAAAATGACGCTCGCCGCGCCAAGCGCAACGGTTGCGGCGGCGAGGAAGGAGATAATTCGTATGGTCGCTTGTTTCTTCATAATAATATAGCACCTCTTTTCGCTTAGTATGGCGAAAAGAGGCGCTGTCTTGCCGAATTTCTTCGACCTTATTTTGTCATTTTTCCAGTTTCTCGATGCCCTTGTCGATGCGCGCGAGCGTTTCGGCCTGGCCGAGAATGTGGCAGATCTCCACGGCGCCGCCGGGCGTCACGGCCTCGCCGGAAACGGCGATGCGCACCGGCCACATGACGAGAGCGTTCTTGCAGCCAAACTCCGTTGCCGCGCCGATGAGGCAGTCGTGCACGGCCTCCTGCGTCCAGTCGGTGATGGCCGCGAGACGCGGGCGCATCTTTTTGAGCATGTCGAGCGCGACGGTCTCATCGCACTTGGACTTCTTGTGGACGTAGAGCGCGGTGTCATACTCGGGCAGCGTATCGAAAAAGCCGAGCTTCTTGGGAATGTCCGAAAGCTTTTCGGTGCGCTGCTGCAAAATGGCGGCGATGAGAGCACTATCGTAGCTTTCGGTCTTGACGGCCTTGCGGATCCAGGGCTCCGCCGCGCGCGCAAACGCCTCGGGGGACATGGCCTTGATGTATTCGCTGTTGAAGTACGTGAGCTTTTCAATATCGAAAATCGCCGGGGACTTCGAGATGCGGGACATATCGAACGCCTCCGCGAGCTCGTTGATCGAGAAAATCTCCCGCTCGCCGCCGGGCGCCCAGCCGAGCAGAGCCACATAGTTTACGATTGCCTCGGTGAGGAAGCCCTGTGCGACAAGATCCTCGTACGAGGGGTCGCCGTGGCGCTTGGACATTTTGTTGTGTGCGTCGCGCATAACGGGCGAGCAATGCACGTAGCTCGGCACATCCCAGCCGAGACCTTCGTAGAGAAGGTTGTACTTCGGCGCGCTGGAAAGGTACTCGCTGCCGCGCACGACGTGCGTGATGCCCATGAGATGGTCGTCAATGACGTTGGCAAAGTTGTAGGTCGGCAGCCCGTCGCGCTTGATGAGCACCTGGTCGTCGAGATCGGCGTTCGGCGCGGTGATGTCGCCGAAGATTTCGTCGTGGAACGTCGTTTCGCCCTCGTGGGGGATCTTCTGGCGGATGACCCACGGCATGCCGGCATCGAGACGGCGCTGCACTTCCTCCGGGGAAAGATCGCGGCAGGGATCGTCCTTGCGGGTGAAGTCGCCGGAATCCTCCTCGGACTCAGTCTTGTCGCAGAAGCAGTAGTAGGCGTGGCCGCGTTCCACGAGGCGCTTGGCGTAGGGGAGATAGGTGTCGCGCCGCTCGGTCTGCACATACGGGCCGACCGGGCCGCCGATATCGGGGCCTTCATCGTGGTCAAGACCGCAGTCGCGCAGCGTTTTATAAATGACCTCGACCGCGCCTTCCACCTGGCGGGACTGATCGGTGTCCTCGATGCGGAGCAGGAACTTGCCGTGCGCGTGGCGGGCGATGCACCAGGTGTAGAGCGCCGTGCGCAGGTTGCCTACGTGCATATACCCTGTGGGGCTCGGCGCGAAGCGCGTGCGTACCTCACCGCGGGGGATGCGCTCCTCCATTTTCTCAAACCATGTATTGTCCATTACGGATAAACCTCCCAAAGGTCTTTTGTCATTTTCCCATCTTATTGGATAGGCTCTGTATTGTCAAGCCAAAACCGGCGTGTTATAATGCCATAATTAAAAAGTACGGAAACCATAGTTCCGCATCTTTAAAATGCTTATGAAAGGAAAGAATCATCATGGAAGAAGCTGCCCGCAAAAAAGTCATATTCTCCGGCATCCAGCCCTCCGGCGATCTTACGCTCGGCTCGTATATGGGGGCGATCAAGAACTGGGTGGCGCTCTCCGATGAATATGAATGCTACTACTGCATCGTAGACATGCACGCCATCACCGTCCGGCAGGTGCCGGCCGATCTGCGCCGCCGCGCGCTTTCGCAGCTCGCGCAGTACATCGCCTGCGGTCTTGACCCGAAGAAGAACACTCTGTTCATCCAGAGCCACGTCCCCGCGCACGCGCAGCTCGGCTGGGTGCTTGACTGCTACACCATGTTCGGCGAGCTCTCCCGCATGACGCAGTTCAAGGATAAGTCTTCCAAAAATGCGGATAATATCAACGCCGGTCTCTTCACCTACCCCGCGCTCATGGCCGCGGACATCCTGCTCTACCAGACCGACCTTGTCCCCGTCGGCGGCGACCAGAAGCAGCACGTGGAGATCTGCCGCGATATCGCAATGCGCTTCAACAACATCTACGGCGACGTGTTCGCGATCCCCGAGCCCTACATCCCGCCCACGGGCGCGCGCATCATGAGCCTTACGAGCCCGGAGAACAAAATGTCCAAGTCCGACAAGGACCCCGGCGGGTGCATCTATATCATGCAGTCTCCGGACGACATTATGCGTTGCTTCAAGCGCGCCGTGACGGACTCCGAGACCGGCCATTGCGTATACGCAAGCCCCGAGAAGCCGGGCGTAACGAACCTTATGCAGATTTACAGCGTCTGTACCGGTAAGACCATGGACGAGATCGAGGCCGAATTCGACGGCAAGGGCTACGGCGCTTTCAAGCCCGCCGTGGGCGAGGCCGTTGTGGAAACGCTGCGCCCCATCCGCGAGGAGGCCGAACGCCTCATGAAGGACAAGGCGTATCTTGAGGACGTTCTGCGCGACGGTGCGGAGCGGGCGGCCTATGCGGCCAACCGCACGCTGCGCAAGGTCTACAAGAAAATTGGTTTCGTTCAAATCTGATCGTTTAATCTTTGGCTGATTCAAGGCGGCGCGGCGCGTTTTGTTGAACGCGCCGTGCTGTCAGAAAGGAACGGGAATGCTTCCTGCTCTGGCTCTGCGGCTGCGGGTGCGTGTGCTGCTCGCGCTGCTCGCCGCAGCGGCGGTGTGTCTGCTTGCCACACCCGCCGTGCGAAAATTTGCCTGCAAGATCGGCGCTATGGACATGCCGGGCGAGTCCCGGCGCGTTCACGACCATCCGATCCCCCGGCTCGGCGGGCTGGCGCTGTTTGCCGGCTTCCTCGTCGGGGTGCTGCCGTTCACGGGCATTGACGAGCCGGTGCAGGGTATCCTGCTCGGCAGCGTTATCATCGTTGTGACCGGCGCGGTGGACGATCTCGTTTCGCTCCGCCCATGGGTCAAGCTCCTCTTGCAGATCATTGCCGCCGTCGTCGCCATCCGGCACGGCGTTGTGATCCGCATTCTCACAAATCCTGGCGATGCCTCCGCCGAAGCGATCGCGCTTGGCGCGGCGAGCGTCCCGGTGACGCTTTTGTGGATCGTCGGCATGACGAACGCATTGAATCTCATCGACGGGCTCGACGGGCTCGCCGCGGGCGTGTGCGGCATCGGGTGCGCCTCGATGCTCGCGGTATCGCTCTTCCTCCCGGAGGCTACGGAGATATCCGTTATCGTCGCCGCGCTCGGCGGCGCGTGTCTGGGGTTTCTTCCGTTCAACACCAATCCCGCCAAAATCTTCATGGGCGATTCCGGCTCGCTGCTTTTGGGCTACGTGCTCTCCACGGCGTCGGTGCTCGGCCTGTTCAAAATGTATACGCTCGTTGCGTTCGCGGTGCCGGTGCTCACACTGGCCCTGCCGCTTACGGACACGGCGTTCGCCATCATCCGGCGGCTGAGCCGGGGCGAGAGCCCGTTCCACCCCGACCGCGGCCACATCCACCACCGTCTGCTCGCGCTGGGACTCACGCAGAAGCAGGCGGTCGCCGTGCTCTATGCCGTGAGCGGCATTCTCGGCGCGGCGGCGGTGCTGCTCGCGGCGAACGCCGCGAAGCGCTTCTGGCTGCTGCTCGGCGCGGTGGCGCTTGCGCTCGGCATATGGCTGTATGTATTTGCGGGGCACCATTTCCCGTCCGACCCCGCCGCGAAGAAGCCGGACAAAAAAGAGGACGGCAGCACGAAACCGTGAGCCGTCCCTACAGATTAAAATAGTACGCGCCCAGCGCGATGAGCATTTCCCAATCGCCGCTCTCCCGGTAGAGCAGCCACAAGATCGCCAGCACCAGAAGGTCCTCGGTCTCCAGCCGCTTTGGGTCGAGCCGCTCGAAGATGCCGTCCAGCCCGCTGCGAAGAGACAGCAGCGGCGAGGGCGGCGTTTTTTCACTCTCCGGCGGTGGGGGACGCTCCGGCGTGCTTTCGCGCGGCAGCGGCGATTCACCCGACGGCTCGATGGGCGCGGGCTCCTCCACGCGCGTGCGCTCGCCGGTGCTGCCGTTATACCGGTTATAAGCCATCCCCGCGCCCCCATTCCGAAAAGGCCGCCCCCGCGATGCGCGCCGCACCCGCAATGCGCAGCGCCCGGGAGAGGCGGCGCGCCCTCTCCGCGCTCAGATACGGCGCGAGCGCGTCGGCGAGCTGTTTTTTCCCGTTCCCGTTCTGCCCCGACGTAAGGCGCGATAATAGCCCCGGCAGACTTCCCGCGAGACCGCCGAGCAGACCGGCGCCCGGCGGCTCCGGCGCGGCGGGCGCCGCGGCGCTCTCCGATGGGAGACCGCCCATGAGCTTTTGCGCCATGGCCGCGATGCGGCTCATCTCCTCGGGATTGGAGAGCACGGCATTGAGCCGGTCTTCGATCTCGCTCATTTCTTTCCGAAGCGCGAGAGCTTTTCGGCCAGGGCTTTGCCCTCGTTCGTTGATAAAATCTGCGTGAGCAGCGCTTTGAGCTGCGCGGCGTCGCCGCTGCGTACCGCCCGCTCTGCCGCGGCGGGATCGATCGCCGCGCCAAGCTTTTTCGCCTCGGGCGAGTTGGCCATGTCGCGGATCGCGCCGCCCTGCCGCCCGGAGAGCAGCTCCGCGCCCAGCTTTTCCATATCCATCATCCGTTCCACCCCCTGTAGGATTATATGCGGCGGGGAGAAAGAGAGTGCTTTATGCGTATTGCCGTTTTTTCCGATTCCCACGGCGTGACCGAGCCGATGCTCGCCGCCATCGAGGAGCAAAAGCCCGACATGGTGCTCCATCTCGGCGACTATGTGCTCGATGCCGAGGCGATTGCGGCGTATTTTCCGTCGCTTGATCTGCGGTACGTCCGCGGCAACTGCGACGCTTACTACCGCGGAGATGCGGAGGAGAATCTTCTCTTCAACGCCGACGGCGTGCGCATTTTCATGACCCACGGCCATCGCTACAACGTAAAGTTCGGCTACGAAAGTCTGGCGAACGCCGCGCACTTTTCGGGAGCGCAGCTCGCGCTCTTCGGCCATACGCACGAGGCGGATTTTCTCCGCATGGGCGATGTTGCGCTCTTCAACCCCGGCTCCGCCGGGATGGGGCGGCAGACCTACGGCAGGATCACCGTGAAGGGAACGGAGTTCAAATGCGAGATTCTCTCCCTCTGAACGCTGCGCCGGAGCGCCGGTACTTTGCCGCGGCGGACGTTCTCCGCATCCTCTGCATTTTCAGCGTGGCGTGGTTCCACATCTGGCAGCAGTCGTGGCTCGATCCGTCGCTTCGAATCGGCGGACATTATATCGATCTTCAGCGCATCGTGCGGCGCGGGTATATGTTCGTTGATCTCACGCTGCTGCTCACCGGCTTTCTGCTCTACCGCCCGCTCGTCCGCACGGATGGGAAGATCGCGGACGTGAAGGGCTTTTATTACCGGCGGCTCTGCCGGATATTGCCGTGTTATCTGCTCGCGGTGCTCGTTGCAGCGGTGTTCGCGCTCGCGCGCGGCTGCGCCATCGGGAGCGCCCCGCTCTGGCGCGATCTTCTCGCGCATCTCACGTTCACGCACACATTCTCCATGGACACGTATTACTGGACGAGTCTCAACGCCGCGCTCTGGACCGTCGCGGTGGAGATGCAGTTTTATCTCGTTTTCCCGCTGCTTGCCCGTGCGTTCGGAAAGCGCCCGGCGCTTACCTTCTCGCTTATGACGGCCGCGGCGCTCGTGAGCCGCGCGCTCGCCGCGACGTGCGCGAAGGAGCTATCCCTCTGGGTGAATCAGCTTCCCTGCATGCTCGATCTTTACGCGCTCGGCATGCTCGCGGCGCACCTTCTGGAAAAGCGCGCCGCCGCGCGCGGGCGGTGGGTCTTCCTTCCGCTTGCGCTGCTTGCCATTTTCGGCGCGTTTTCCGTCCTCTGGCATCAGAGCGCGGCAGGCGATCCGGATATCAAAATCGCGCAGCTTCTCTGGCGGCTGCCGCTCGGCATCTGCGGCGCGGCATTTCTCTATTTTGCCGGACGCGCGCCGGAGAGCGTGGATCATGTTTTCGGAAACCGCGTTGTCCGGTTTCTGAGCGCCATATCCTATAACTTTTATATCTGGCATCAGTTCCTTGCCGTGAAGCTCAAGGAGTTTCACATCCCGGCGTATGATTCCGAGTTCCCGCAGATGAGCGAGGGGCACGCCTGGCAGATGAAGTATACGCTGCTCTGCTTTGCCGCCGCCTTTGTTCTCTCCGCGGCGCTCACGTATCTTGTGGAAAAGCCGGCCGCTCGCGCACTGCTGCGGCGCAATCGAAAGGAGAACGTATGAGCTTTCGCTATCTGGACATGGAGCATTATGAGCGCATCGAGCATTTTCGGTATTTCCTCTCGATGCCGTACCCCTATGTCGGCGTAACGGTCGATACCGACGTGACCGGCATTGTCTCCTTCTGCAAAGCGAACGGGTACTCCTTTTATCTCACATTCCTGCACGCCGCGGCAAAAGCCGCCGACCGCGTGCCGGAGCTGCGGCGGCGCATTCATAATGGCGTCATCATCGAGTACGACACCTGCCCGACATCGCACACGGAGCTTTGCGCGGACGGGACGTATTGCTACTGCACGCTGCACCACGATAAGCCCTTCGAGGAATACATCGTCTATGCGGAAGCCGAGCGCCGTCGCCGCCGGGAGAACGGCTCGCTGCGCGAGGATGCGGATGTGGAGAGCATGTATTTTATCTCCACGCTCCCGTGGCTGCACTACAGTGCGCTCATCCAGCCCGTGGCGGGCGGGGAGGAATCCAACCCGCGCATCACGTGGGGCGCGTTCGCCCCGGACGGCGCGGGGCGGCTCCAGATGCCGGTGACGCTGCTTGTCCACCACGCGCTTGCCGACGGCAGCCACATCGCGAAGTTTTACGAGGCGCTGCGCGCCGAGATCGCCGCGCTTACCGCGGACGCGACATGACATTATTATAAGCAATGCGGTAAAGCCGGAGAGACGATCTCTCCGGCTTTGAGCGTGTCAAAAAAGAATTTTTGACACGCTCTCAAACGAGACCCACTGCGTTGGGCTCTCGTTTGAAAAGGCT
>CAKSWA010000051.1 GCA_934511165.1 uncultured Oscillospiraceae bacterium
ACGTTGCGGAGCGCCTCGACCGCATTGCCGCCGAAGCGGGTCTTATATACTTTTTTCAGCCCGGAAACTTCCAGTAAGCTCATAATATGAATTGTCCTTCCTTTCGTTTTCTGGCGTCAGTATAAGCGAAAAAGCCGACCCGTTCCATCGGATCGGCTTACACTCGCGCGGCAAATCCAACATTTCTGTCACATTTACTCTACCGTGATCTTCTTTTCTTCCAATTCGATCCGGACCGTCGTCCCCTCGCCGGGGCGCGACTCCGCCGTGATCGTGTGGCCGAGATTCCGGCAGACGCGGCGGCAGAGATATAGTCCTATGCCGCTTGCGCGCTTGTCTGCGCGCCCCTGCATTCCGGTGTAGCTGCGATCAAAGATGCGCGGCAGGTCCTCCGGCGCGATACCGATGCCGGTATCGCGGATGCAGAGCGTTTTCGGCTCTTCCACGTATACGGAAACGCCGCCCTGCGGCGTATATTTCAAGGCGTTCGAGAGCACCTGCTCAATGACGAACGAGAGCCACTTCTCGTCTGTGAGCACGCGCACGTCCGCGGGCGTATAGTCCAGCGTCAGGCGGCGCGCGATAAACTCCCCGGCGAAGCGCCGGAGCGCCGGGCGGACGATATCGTCGAGCTTCGCTTCGCGGAATACATAGTCCGTCCCCTCGCCTTCGAGCCGGAGGTATGTGAGCACCATTTCCACATACTGCTCAATGCGCCCGAGATCGGAGAGCAGCCGGCGGGCAAAGTCGCTGTCCTCGCTCTGGAGACGAAGACGCATGGCGGCGATGGGCGTTTTGATCTGGTGCGCCCAGAGCGTGTAGTATTCGAGCATGTCCGCCCGGTCGGCGGCGGCCTTTGCTGCGGCGTCCGCGCTCTGGCGGCAGAGGCTCTGCACGATCGCCTGATAGTCCGTCTCCGGCACGCTCTTCGCGCCCGGCAGCACGCCGATGAGCTCCGCCGCCGTGCTTTCCATCTGCGAGAGCTCGCGGTGGAGCTTATATACGCGCCGGAAATCGAGCGCGAGCGCCGCAAGACCGAGCAGCAGTGCGAGCGCGCAGGGATACGCCACGGCGCGCAGCGGCAGATGGAAGAGGGCGAAAGATACGCCGAGCAGCACCGCCGCCAGTGCAAAGAACAGCAGCACACCGCGGCGGCTTTTCAGATAATCTCCGAACAGCTTCATTTGTCCCCCACGGCGTAGCCCACGCCGAACTTCGTCGTGATAAAATCGTGCAGCCCTGCGTTTTCGAGCTTTTTGCGGAGGCGGCCGACGTTCACAGTGAGCGTGTTCTCGTCCACAAAAGAGTCCGTCTGCCAGAGCGCTTCCATGAGCTTTTCGCGGCTGACGATCTTTCCCTTATTCTGCATCAGTGTGAGCAGAATGCGGTATTCGTTTTTGGTGAGCTCAATGTGCTCGTCTCCATAGGTAAGCGTGTTGTCGCCGGTATTGAGGATCGCCCCGGCGTGCTCGAGCACAGGCGCCGCCGCGCCGAACTCATACGTTCTTCGGAGGAGCGAGCGCACCTTGGCAATGAGCACGTTCGTATCAAAGGGCTTGGCGACAAAATCGTCGCCGCCCATGTTCATCGCCATGATGATGTTCATATTATCGCTCGCCGAGGAGATGAATATGACCGGCACGGAGCTCACCTTGCGGATCTCCGCGCACCAATGGTACCCGCTCATGTACGGAAGCGACACATCCATCAGCACAAGATGCGGCTGCACGCGCGCGAACTCCGCCATAACGGCGCGAAAATCAACAGCACACGTGCAGTCCATCGCCCACAGCTTCATCTGCGTGCAGATGGCGTCGGCAAGGCTGCGGTCGTCCTCAACGAGAAAAATGCGGTGTTCCATGATCCACTCCCCTTTCCGGCTACACTATACCAGCGCTCGGGAGCGTGTGTCAACCGACCGGGCGGATATAAGAAAACCGCAGCGCGTAGTGTCGCTGCGGTTTTTGCTATTAACCCACAAGGAAGCGCGAGAGAAATTCGCGTGTTTTCGGGTTCTGCGGATTTTCAAAAATGTCTTTCGGGCGTCCCTCTTCACAGATGACGCCGTCGGCCATGAAAACGACGTTGGTGGAAACGTCTCGCGCGAACGCCATTTCGTGCGTCACAACGATCATGGTGAGCCCATCCTTTGCGAGAGCGCGCATAACGTCGAGCACCTCGCCGACCATCTGCGGATCGAGCGCGCTCGTCGGCTCATCAAAGAGCAGCACCTCCGGCTCCATCGCAAGCGCGCGGGCGATGGCCACGCGCTGCTTCTGTCCGCCGGAGAGCTGTGCCGGACGGGCGTGGATGTAGGGCGTCATGCCGACGCGCCCAAGATATTCCATGGCGATCTTCTCCGCCTCCGCGCGGCTGCGCCGGAGCACCGACATCTGGCCGGTGACGCAGTTTTGAAGGGCGGTCATGTTGTTGAAGAGATTGAAGCTCTGGAACACCATGCCGACCTTCGCGCGGTACTGCGAGAGATTCATTTCCCGCGCGGTGATGTCCTGCCCGTGGTAGAGCACCTGGCCGGATGTCGGCGTTTCGAGAAGGTTGATGCACCGGAGCATCGTGCTTTTTCCTGAGCCGGATGCGCCGATGATGCTGAGCACCTCGCCCTTTTCCACGCTGAGATGGATATCGCGCAGAACGGTATGGTCGCCGAACTGCTTTTGCAGATGCACAAGCTCCAGAATCTTTTCGCCCATGGCTCAGCCCTCCCTCGAATTCTTGATGTGGATCTCGGCGGCGCTGTCGCTCTGCGAGCCGAAAATCACATAGCTGTCGTTCCCGTCGAGCTTGCGCTCCACAAAGCGCAGCAGGCGCGTGACCGTGAATGTCAAAATGAAATACAGCACGCATACGACGAGATACGTCTGGAATGTTTCAAAGCTCTGGCGCTTGATGATGCCGGCAAAGTAGTAAAGCTCCGTTACGCCGATGACGTTCAGCACCGAGGTGTCCTTGATGTTGATGACAAACTCGTTGCTCACCGAGGGGAGGATATTTCGCATGACCTGCGGAATGATGACCTTGAACATTGTCTGCGAATGCGTCATGCCGATGCTCATAGCTCCCTCAAACTGTCCTTTGTCGATAGAGATGATGCCGCCGCGGACGATCTCGGCCATATAAGCGCCGGTATTGACCGAAACGATCAAAATGCCGGAGGGAATGAGCGGCAGCGTGTTGCCGCCGGAGGCGAAGGCGTAGCCCCAGTAGATGACCATCGCCTGCACCATCATGGGCGTACCGCGGAAAATCTCCACGTATACGGCGATGACGGCATTTAAAATCCTGTGGAGCACACGCACGAAGCCGTTGCGGGAGTACGGCGCGGTGCGGACGATGCCGGTCAGAAGACCGATGGCAAGACCGGCTACGGTGCCGGTAAGCGCGATGAGCATCGTATTGCCCACGCCGCTGAGGAGCTGCGGGTAGTATTTGACAGCTATGTTGATTACGTCCTGAAAAAAGCTCATGGCTGTTTACCGGCCCTTTCGGTCAATTACTTGCGGATGATGACAACGAGGTTGGATTCGTAGTAGGTATCGGTGAAGTCGATCTGCTCGGCGCGTTCCGCCGTGGGGCTCATGCCGGCGGCGATGGCGTCGATCGCGCCGGATTCCAGCGCGGGCAGCAGCGAATCCCATTCGATGGAGTAGATTTCCAGATTCATGTTGAGCCGCGCGGCAATGTACTTGGCGATCTGCACGTCGTAGCCGTTGGCGTAAAGGCCGTCCTTGCCCTCGCCGGAGATGGGCACTGCGCCGAAGGACGCGCCGGAAATATCCGTCCAGTTGTAGGGTTCATACGCGCACTCCATGCCGACGCGGAGCGTGCCGACCGGGTTCTCCGGCTCCGCGGCGCTCACCGAAAATTCGCTCACTTCCCCGCCGGAGCTGAGCGAGACGATCTCTTCCATGAGCGCGCTGCGCTGTTCATCGGTAATTTCCGCGAGAATGGCGTTGATCTGCTCACGCAGTTCCGAGCCCTTCTTCAGCCCAACGGCAATGCCGACATCGGACGCCGTGGCGGTAAAGCCGGTCTCATTGTTGCGAAGCGGGAGGAACGTGAGCGTATCGTCGCTCTGGCAGACGGAGAAGGCCGTCGGCTCTTCGGCGATGTAGCCGTCGATCGCGCCGCTCTTGAGCGCGGTCAGAAGATCGGCAAATTCGGGATACGTAGAGCCCTGTACATTCTCGATCTGGCTCAGGGCGTCGGCGTGGAACGTTCCGGCCTGCGCGGCGATCTTCATGCCCTGGAGATCGGCGATTGTCGTGGCTTCCGTGATGCTCTTGCCGGTGCTCTCGGTCGTTTCCGTGCTGCCGCACCCGGCGAGCAGTCCAAGGCAAAGGGCGGCTGCCATCAGCAGCGCAAGGATGTTTCTTCTTCTCATGATTTCTGTCTCCTTTTCGGAAAAATTAAATAAGCCTGCGACCCGATGTGGTATCGCAGGCTTTCCGAAAAATGAAATTCAAAAAAAGAAAATCAAAACCGGTTTCCTTTGATAGCTCTCCACAGTAACTGTGACAGTCCGGCGCTTATTTAGCGTCGTCCCAGCAGCGGCACGGCGGCAGCCATGCGGTGCTTCGGCGGAATTGCCTTTCCCCTGCCGCCGCCTGCCGGCGTGTGCTGCAAGGTACTCTTCGTTTCCGCAACCTCTATCAGGTGCTTTCTTATTTTATGCACGGATTATACGGCGGTGTTTCCCTTCTGTCAATACCGTCGCTTCATTTTCCGCATTTTATCTCTTTACATTGATAAAATCGCCGGAATAATTATGCACATATAACAGAGCCGGGAAGTGCTGCCGGACACGGTGAGCGCACCGAGCGGCGCGCTCATGCAAAAAGCCCACACTCCGGCGGGCTTGAACAGCACCCCATTTGTTAGACAGTATGATATACTATCTAAGAAGTGGGGTGCTGTTCGCGATACGCCCGCCGGTGAAGCGGGCAAGCGCCTCTCCGGCGGCGAGAAGCAGCGCATCGCCATTGCCCGCGCCATTCTCAAGGATGCGCCCATCATCCTGCTCGACGAGGCCACCGCGAGCATCGACCCGGAAAACGAACATCTCATCCAGCACGCGATCTCTGCGCTTACGCGCGGCAAAACGATCATCACGATCGCCCACCGGCTTGCGACGATCCAGAACGCCGATCAGATCCTCGTCGTAGACGACGGGCGCATCGCCGAGCGCGGCACACACGAGGAGCTTCTCACGCAAGACGGCCTTTATAAGCGCTTCACCGAGGTACGCGAACAGGCCGAGGGCTGGCACATTGCTTCGGCATAAATAATTTCCAATAGGCTCTTGACAAGTGACCGTTCGGTAACTATACTACGAGTTACCGAACGGTCACTTTCGATTAACGGAGGATATATATGGCGATTGACACAAAAGAACGAATTATGGAAGCAGCGCTGGAGCTTTTCGCGCAGAACGGGTATCTCGGCACATCCATGAGCGATATTGCCGGCCGGCTGGGGATCACAAAGGCGGCGCTCTACAAGCACTACGCCGGAAAGCAGGAGATCCTTGACCGCATCGTGGAACGGATGAACGAAATGGACTATGAACGCGCCGAAAAATACGAAATGCCGGAAACGGAGCCGGACGGCTTTGCGGAGGCTTATCTGCACACGCCGGTGGAAAAGATCCGCGCCTACAACGCAGCGCAGTTCGATCATTGGACAAAAGAGACGTTTTCGGCAAATTTCCGCAAAATGCTCACGCTGGAGCAATACCGCGATTCGAAGCTCGCGCAGCTGCACCGCGACTATCTCGCGGGCGGACCGCTGGAGTATATGGCGGCGATCTTCCAGAAGCTGACGGAGAGCGACGAGGCCGCCATGCAGCTTGCGCTCGAGTTTTATGGGCCGATGTATCTGCTCTACAGCGTTTACGACGGCGCGGCGGACAAGGATGCTGTCGCTCCCCTGCTCCATGCCCACATCGACCGGTTCATTGCGAGAGTCGAATCCGATTACCGAAAATAACCGGCGCTTAATGCGCCGCATATTTTGCATCTGAATGGAGGGTCATTTTATGGATGCGATTGTTTACACATCCAACACCGGCAGCGCGGAGCGCTATGCGAAGCTGCTCGCGCACGAAACCGCTCTTCCCGCCTACTCTCTCGCCGAGGCAGAGGGCGCTCTCGCCGCGGGAGCAGAGATCATCTATCTCGGCTGGGTCATGGCGAGCACCGTCAAGGGCTACGCCGCCGCAGCCCGCCGCTATCGCGTGCGAGCCGTATGCGGCGTCGGCATGTGGCAGACCGGAACGCAGCAGGACGCCGTGCGGAAAAAGACGGGTGTTCCCGCCAATGTCCCGGTGTTCACTTTGCAGGGCAACTTTGATGTGAAAAAGCTACACGGCGCCTACCGCCCCATGATGGAGATCATGGCCAAAACGGTGGGAAAGAGCCTTGCTGCGAAGAGTGACCGCACGCCCGATGAGGACGACATTCTGGAGCTCATGCTCCGCGGCGGTGAGCGGGTCAAACCGGAGCATCTGCGTGCCGTGCTCGACTGGTACAACGCAAAGAAATAAACCATGAAGAGGCGCAGCAACATGATAAAGCTCTATTTTGGAAACGCCGTGACGACCGCCACGACGCTGATGATCCTCGCCCTGCTGGGATTTATTGCCTGTTCCGCGGCGAACCGCGCCGCGATTTCCGCCTGGGGACGGCGGAGCGTTATACTGCTGATCTTCGGTCTCGCCGTATGCTGCTTTGCGGCGGCGCGGGACGGACTGGACAAAACCATTCAGCACGCCATTGACGGAAGCTGTGCGCCCGGCGTTTTCCCGCTTCTGAGCGTTCCGACGCTCGTCGGCTGCGCCGGAGCGCTGCTGATCCTTATCGCCGCTGTCGCAACCCCGATCGCCAAAACGCAGAAAGCGCGCGAGGTGTGGTTTTACATCATGTCCGGCGGAGCGGTAGTGAAAATCGTCACCATGGAGATTGCTCGGATCGTTCTCCGGTAAATGCCCTCCGAAAAAGCTTTCGCGCTCTTGACTTTTCGTGCAGGCTGCCGTATAGTAAAACTAATTAATATTAGTTAGTTGGTGATTCTATGCGGCAGGAGGACACGAAACAAAAAATTCTCGACGAGGCGCTGCGGCTCTTTTCCGAGCGCGGGTACGATGCCGTGAGCGTCGGCGAGATTGCACAGGCGGTGGGCGTCAAAGCGCCCTCGCTCTACAATCACTTCCCCGGCAAGCAGGCCATTTTTGAGGCGATCGTGGAGTCTACGGCGGCGCGGTACGAAGCGGACACCGGGAAGATCGACATCCATGTACAGGACGCGGCGCAGGACATCCCGGTCTTCGCGGAAATCACGGAGGACGCCCTTTTCGCCAAGGTGCGGCAGATTTTCGAGTATTCCCTCCACAACGACACGATCCGCCGCTTCCGGCGCATGATGACGATCGAGCAGTTCCGCTCGCCGGAGCTTGCAGCGCTCTATTCCCGGCGGTATGTGGATCGCATGATCGCCTACCACGCCGGGATCTTCCGCGCGCTGATTGCCGCGGGAGAGATCTGCGCGGAGGACCCGGAGACGCTCGCCATGCTGTACGTCTCCCCGGTTTTAACGCTCATCGCCATCTGCGACCGTCAGCCGGAACGGGAGAGCGAGTGTCTGGAAAAGCTCCGGCAGCATGTCGTTTTGTTCTTCCGCATGGTTCACCGGAAGGAGGAATGAAAGATGAAAAAACGCTTCTTCAAAAGCTGGGACTGCTCGGCATCGTCAGCTTTCTCTCGTACACCGCGGCGGTCGTTTTCGCGCCTCTCGCCTATCCCGGTTATCACTGGATGGCGCAGGCCGTCAGCGATCTGAGCGCGGCAAACGCGCCGTCGCTCGCGCTGTGGAATCAGCTCAGCGCCTTTTATAACACCTGCGAGGTTGTCTGCGTCACGCTCGTCTGCATCGGTCTGCAGGGGCGGAAGACGAAGCTTCTCCGCACCGGCGTTTCTCTCTTTGCCGTCATGGAGTGGGTCAGCGCCATCGGCTACCGGATGTTCCCGCTCTCTGAGAGCGGCTATGCCGGGGCATTTCAGGACGTTATGCATATGGCTGTCACCGCAGCAGTCGTGCTGCTCTCGATTGTGTCACTCAGTATCATCATCGCCGCCGGAGCAAAAGACCGCTCGTGCCGCTCCTACGGCGTATGCGCCGCCGTGGCGCTCGGCATGATGCTCGTTGGGGCGTCAGGGATGAAGATCGTCCCCGCCGCGTACTTCGGCGTTGTGGAGCGCTTCAGCGTGTTTGCCGCCACGGGGTTCAACGCCGCGCTGGGAATCCATCTCTTCGCGGAAAAGGAGAAAACCAATGAGAAATAAAATTTATCCCCGCACCGGGGATAAAGAAATCGTATACCTGAAAGATGTTGTGACCGGGCCGAACATAGAGATCGGCGACTATACCATCTATAACGATTTTGTACGCGACCCTCGCCATTTCGAGAAGAACAACGTGCTCTATCATTATCCCGTCAACGGCGACAGGCTGAAGATCGGCAAGTTCTGCTCCATCGCGTGCGGCGCGAAGTTCCTTTTTACGAGCGGAAACCACTCGATGCAGTCGCTCTCGACCTACACGTTTCCCATTTTCTACGAGGAGTGGGGGCTGGACGGGAAGGCCATTCGCAGCGCATGGGACAACAAGGGCGATATTGTGCTTGGGAACGATGTCTGGATCGGCTACGAGGCCGTCATTCTCTCCGGCGTAACGATCGGCGACGGCGCAATCGTCGGCGCGCGGGCAGTCGTAACAAAGGATGTGCCGCCCTATACCATTGTTGCCGGTGTTCCGGCCCGGCCTATCCGAAAACGCTTTGACGAGGAGACCATAGCGAAGCTGCAAGCTCTCCGCTGGTGGGATTGGGACGAAGAGAAAATAAAACGCTGCATCCCCGCCATCCAGTCGGGCGATATCGATGCCCTGGAGCGTGCGAAATGAAGCCGACAGTTATGGATCCTAAGACCTCGGCCCGCGCCGAGGCGTACGAGCTCTGGATGGACGCACCGAACCCGATGGTGACGTTTTTCAAAACGCTCAATGTGGCGCCGCTCCTCCGGCGCAGCCGCAGGAGCGGCTATAAGTTCAACATGCTTTTGTGCTGGTGTATCGGCAGGGCGGCAAACGAAATCAAAGAGTTCTATATGCTTCCCGTCGGGCGGGAGCTGCTGCAATACGACAGCATCGCCGTAAACACCATCGTGAAGAACAAAACCGGGGAGGTCACCTCCTGCGATGTGCCGTTCTCCACGGATCTCGCGCAGTTTAACGCAGACTATCTCCGCCTGACACGCGAAGCCGCGGAAAGCTGCGAAAATCACGACCTGCCCGACAGCATGGTCATCGGTACCTCCGCCATTGTGGACACCGAGATCGACGGGGCGATCGGCATGAACAGCGGCATTTTCAATAACCCCTTTATGATCTGGGGGAAATATCGCCGGGGGCTTTTCAAAACGACGCTCACGGTGTCGTTCCAGTTTCACCACACCCAGATGGACGGCGCGCATGCGGGACGGTTTTTGCAGCAGCTGCAGGAGGAGATTTGCCATGTGTGACGTAAATCCTATGCCGGCGTTCGAACGGCCTTCTCTGACGCGGAAATTGGACAGCACTGTTTTTCGGAGCTTTTATTATCTCAAGGAGGAACTGGTGAATTTCTGCCGCGAAAACGGTCTGCCGATTTCGGGCGGCAAGCCCGAGCTGACCGAGCGGATCGCCTGTTTTCTCGATACCGGGAAGGTACTGCCGCCCTCCGCAAAGAAGAAAACCGCGGCAAGCGCCGGAGTGATTACCGAGGATACGATCATAGAGGCAGAGATCGTGTATTCGGAAAAGCTCCGGGCCTTTTTCCGCGAGAGGATCGGAAAAAGCTTTTCGTTCAACGTGCCGTTTCAGAAATGGCTGAAGGAAAATGCCGGGAAAACCTACGGGGACGCCATTCCGGCATATTATCGCGTGTTGGAAGAAAAGAAGCGGAAGAAACCGGCCATTGGCAGGCAGTTTGAGTATAACACCTACATCCATGACTTCTTCACAGACAACCGCGAAAAGAGTCTCGCCGACGCGATTGTATGCTGGAAATACAAAAAGAGTCAGCCGGGACACCATCGGTATGAACGAGCAGACCTTATGGCTTTAAAGCAGCAAATACCACAAAACGAAAACAGAAGGAAGGAGGCGAAAGCGGATCCTTGAGAAGATCGAGGACATCGTCCTGAGAACAAGCGTCCCCTACAATTGCGAAAAAACCAAATTATAAAATTTCATCATTTTAAGGAGTATTTTTTGAAACTTATCACTTTATCACCGGAGTGTGCGGCCTGACCGGGAGGTCTGGCAAATCCACACACGCCATTCCTCCCGAAGAGGCTGAAACACATCTTCCGGAGGAGTTATTATGAACCGCGAAAACAAACGCAGATCCTTTGAAAAAGGTTACTATAAGACCCACGCCTGCACCGACGCCTTCACCTGCAAGGTATGCGGCAGGCTCTGCACGCCGGAAAACGCCGGCAGCGGCCACCGCAACCATTGCCCGAACTGCCTGAGCAGTCTGCATGTGGACATAGAGCCCGGCGACCGGGAATCCGACTGCGGCGGCATCATGGAGCCGATCGCCGTCTGGGTTCGCAAGGGCGGCGAGTGGGCCATCATCCACCGCTGCCGCCGCTGCGGCGCGCTCAGCTCCAACCGCGTGGCGGCGGACGATAACCCCATGAAGCTCATGAGCATCGCCATGCGGCCGCTTTGCGAGCCGCCCTTCCCGCTCGAGCGCATTGAGGAAATGACCGCGCTCATGGGCGGCGACGGGAGCTTGAAGTAACCGAAAAAGGCGAGGCGCAGGGATATACCGCACGGTATCGCCCTGCGCCTCTTTTCCCGAAAAGAAAAACGGCAAGAAATGTCGAGACGGATACCGCGCCGCGCGGTAGAATGCCGCAAGTAAGGAGTTGAGAATATGAACGAACAGACACTGGCCGTACAGCGGATGCAGGACTACATTGAAAACAACCAAACGGAGGAAATCCGCCTTTCCGATCTCTCGCGCGCATCGCTCTATTCCCCGTGGTATTCCTACCGGCTGTTCCGAAGCTATCTGGGGCTGACGCCCGCAGAGTATATCCGCAAATGCCGGCTCACGCAGGCGGCACGGCAGCTTCGCGACGGGAATAATCGCATCATCGACATAGCCTACGATGCCGGGTTTTCCAATGCGGACACCTTCACGCGCGCGTTTTCCCGTGAATTTGGCCGGAGTCCGAGCGATTACCGGAAAGAGCCCGTACCGGTCACGTTCTTTATTCCTTACGGCGCAAAATACCGTGAACTGCGAAAGGAGAACATCGACGTGTCCAACATTCAACCGATCTACATTCAGACCGTCCGCCGGCCGGAGCGGCTGTACATCATCAAGCGCGGCCGGAACGCGGAGGACTATTTCCCCTACTGCGAGGAAGTGAGCTGCGATGTCTGGGGCATTCTCATGAGCATGCGCTCGCTCTGCGGCGAGCCGGTCTCCCTGTGGCTGCCGCCTCGATACAAAAAGTCCGGCACCTCCACCTACGTGCAGGGCGTGGAGGTCGAGCCAGATTACGCGGGCATCGTCCCCGAAGGGTTTGACACCATTCTCCTGCCGGAGGCAGAGTATCTGATGTTTCAGGGGCTGCCCTTCCGGGAGGAGGATTACTGCGAGGCCATCCGCACCGTGCAGTCGGCAATGGATCGCTACGATCCCTCCGTCATCGGCTGCCGCTGGGATGACGAAAATCCGCGCATCCAGCTCGAACCGCGTGGAGAACGGGGATACATCGAGCTTCGCGCCGTGCGGAGGATTGCGGAATGAGCGAGGCGATTTTTGTTGAAGGACTGACAAAATCCTACAGCGGGAAAACCGTGGTCGATCATCTGAGCTTTCGGTAAAAAGCGGCACGGTATTCGGGCTGCTCGGCGCGAACGGCGCAGGGAAAAGCACCGCCATCGAGTGCATGCTGGGCACGAAAGAGGCCGACGCCGGTACGGTGCGTCTGCTGGGGCAAAACCCGAAAACGCACCGCCGCGCGCTTTTTGAGCGCATCGGCGTGCAGTTTCAGGAGGGCGACTATCACAGAGAGATCAAGGTCTCTGAGCTTTGCGAGGAAACCGCAAGCCTTTACCGCGACAGTGCCGATTGGCGCAAGCTGTGTGAGCAGTTCGCTATCGGTGATAAAGAAAATACACCGGTCAAAGGTCTGTCGGGCGGCGAACGGCAACGGCTTTTCCTTGTTCTTTCGCTGATCGGGCAGCCGGAGCTGGTGTTTCTTGACGAGCTGACCACGGGACTTGATGCGAAAGCGCGGCGCGGTGTGTGGAAAACGCTGGAATCTCTGAGGGAACAGGGGCTTACGATTTTCCTGACTTCTCACTTTATGGAGGAAGTGGAAGCGCTGTGCGATGAAATCTGCATTTTGAAAAAGGGTACTTCCGTTTTCCGCGGAACCGTGGCCGATGCAAAGCAGCAGTGCGGCTGTGAACGCTTCGAGGACGCCTATTTACAGCTTTCGGATGAGGAGGCGGACGCATGAAACGCTTTTTTACTTTTCTGAAAACGGAGCTGAAGCTCAGTGTGCGGGATATGAATATGGTGATCTTCGCTGTCATTATGCCGCTTGTGATTTTCATCTTCCTCGGCATCATTTACGGAACAAAGCCCGCCTATGACGGCGCGGACTATACGTTTCTGGAGCAGTCCTTCGGCGCTGTCAGCGCGGTTGCAATCTGCGCGAGCGGACTCATGGGTCTGCCGCTGGCCGTGTCCGGCCTGCGGGAAATGAAAATCCTCAAGCGGCTGCGCGTTACGCCGGTCCGCCCGGTATTCGTTCTGGGCGTCGAGTTGTCCATGTATATTGTCTACTGTGCCGTGTCGCTTGTGACGCTCGCGGCTGCGGCGCTTTTGTGGGGCGTGCGGCTGCGCGGCTCGCTTCTGGCTTTTCTCGGAAGTTGGGTGCTTACCATGCTCTCGACCCTGTCCGTCGGTATGCTGGCAGGCGGCGTAGCAAAGGACACCAAGCAGGCCAGCGTCCTTGCCTCGATCCTTTATTTCCCCATGCTGATCTTTTCCGGCGCGACGCTTCCTCTCGAGGTCATGTCAAAGGCAATGCAGAAAATTGTCAGTGGACAGGTTATCATGTGAAGTGCAACACCCCCGAGAAAAGGGGCGGTAGTGCGAAAAAAAGAAAGACAACACGAC
>CAKSWA010000052.1 GCA_934511165.1 uncultured Oscillospiraceae bacterium
TGCGCCACTCCGCTTAAACTTCATATCGCCTACATAGGGGGCTTTTTGTGCTGTCCGCACAAACTGGAGCAGTTCAAGCTGCATTCGGGGAGATTTCTTAGAAAAGGGTTTTAGAGAATCGGGTTCCAGGCAAGATCCATGATCTCGTCCACGTCGTCCATGGAGGTGATGAGGCTGAGACGGATGTAACGCTCGATGAAGTCATGCAGCGTATCGCCCGTGAACTCATCCGAGAGACCGAACTGCAGCGCATTGTTGATCATGATGTTCATTTCGTAATTGCCGCCGTTCCAGCCCATGTCCATGAGAACCTGGGTGGCTTCCGCGGAGTTATCGCGCATCCAGCTGTGCGCCTTCTGCACGGCCTGCGCCACCTTCTTGGCAATGGTCGGATTCTCACGCACAAACTGGCCGCTCATAGCCAGAACGCAGCAGGTACGGTCCGCAAAGTCGGTATCCTGCTGGGAGCGGATGCACTTGAGCTTGCCGTCCTTCACCATCGCATAAGCAAAGGTATCGCTCAGAAGCGCTGCGGCAATCTCGCCGTTTTCCATAGCGGCGACGCAGGCGTCAGCGGTGACCTTTACGAGTTCCACGTCGGTGGCGTAAGCGTTGGGTTCTGAAACACAACGCCGCGATTCCTTTTCCTCCAGCTCACGGAGCTGGCGGCGGGTCAGACCCGAAAGCAGCGCGAGATCGGCGCTCTGCTCTTTTTTCTTTTTTGCTTCTTCAAGCATGAAACCACGTTCTCTTTCCTGAATTTCAGACTTTTTTATTATAGTCTTGCCGCCTGTTTCGTCAAATTGGAGTTCTGAATCATATTTCGCTTTTTATCGTTTCTGCCGATTATACAATCGGATTATTGGATTTATATCGTTTTTTTCGCTGTTTTCATCGGTTTCTGCGGTTTTTCCAATTATCGTAGCAAAACGGCGCGGGGCGTGCTATAGTAAACGCGAAGAAAAAACGAACGAGGGATCACGGCATGGATTTTGCCATCGGCATTGATATCGGCTCTACGTGCGCCAAGACGGCGGTGCTCGCCGCAAACGGTTCATTTGCCCTGCTCTCAGCGCGTCCGACGGGCTGGAGCAGTGTAGACACCGCAGAGGCCATCCGCGCCGAGCTTGAAGCGGCGTCCTTTTCGCCGGAATCGTACCCCTGCGTTGCAACGGGGTACGGGCGCGTTGCGGTGCCGTACGCAGGAAAGAGCGTCACGGAGATCACCTGCCACGCGCGCGGCGCGTGCTTTCTGCACGGGCGGGACGATCTTCTCGTGATCGATATCGGCGGGCAGGATACGAAGGTCATCGGCGTATCCGGCGGCGCGGTGCAGGATTTTCTTATGAACGACAAGTGCTCCGCCGGAACGGGGCGCTTTCTGGAGATCATGGCGAACCGGCTCGGCATGCGCCCGGAAGAGCTGTGCGCGCTCGCCGCGCACGGCGGCGGCGCGTCCATCAGTTCGATCTGCACGGTGTTTGCCGAAAGCGAGGTTGTAAGTCTCATCGGTCAGGGCGCATCGCGCGAGGATATTGCCTATGCGGTTGTGGATTCCATCGCCGGGAAGGTTGCCACGCAGGCAAAGAAGCTCGGCGGGAGCTATGGCGCGGTGTGCCTCACTGGCGGGCTCTGCCAAACGGAATATCTCCCCGACGCCATCGCCGAAAAGCTCGGCGCGCCGATCCTCACGCACCCGGAGGGGCGCTTTGCCGGGGCAATCGGCGCCGCGCTCTCCGCACGCAGGCTCTCCCGATAAGCACGATACTTATAGAAACGAGGACATACACGATGGAGCTCTCTCTTCCCGAAACATTTGAGGCCTATTCCGAGGCGCGCAAGGCAGGCTTTCTTAAGGTAAAAGCCGCCAAAGAGGGCGGACGGCACGTGGCCGGGACGTTCTGCACGTTTACCCCGCTGGAGATTCTGGACGCCGCCGGCATGCTCGCCGTGAGTCTCTGCGGCATGAGCGCGGAGACGATCCCGGCAGCGGAGGTCGATCTGCCGCGCAATCTCTGCCCGCTCATCAAATCGAGCTACGGCTTCTACGTAAGCGACAAATGCCCGTATACCTATTTTTCCGATCTCATCGTCGGCGAGACGACGTGCGACGGCAAAAAGAAAATGTACGAGCTGATGGCGCGCGGCAAAGAGCTCTTTCTCCTGCATCTGCCGCAGGGCATTGATCTTCCGTATGCGCGTGATATGTGGCGCGCCGAGGTGCGGCGGCTCAAGGCGTATCTCGAAGAGCGCTTCGGAATTGAGATTACGCCCGATGCGCTGCGCGCCGCAGCGCGGCAGAGAAACGCGCTACGCGAGGCGCGCTCCCATCTTATGGAGGTGCTGCGCGCCGATCCCGCGCCCGTTTCCGGCACGGAGCTTTATAAGGTTCTCGACGGGCTGGGGTTTGACTTTGACCTCCCCCACGCCGTAGCGCATGTGGAAGAGCTTGCCGCGCAGCTGCGCGAAACGCCGCCCACCGCCCCGGCGGGAAAGCCGCGGCTTCTCGTCACCGGCTGCCCGATCGGCGGCGTATACCAGAAGGTGCTCGGCGCGGCGGAGCGCGCGGGTGCGCAGGTTGTCTGCTTTGAAAACTGCGCGGGCATCAAACCGGCGCGCTGCCATGTCGACGCCGAGGCAGACGATATCCTTGACGCCATCGCCGACGCCTATCTCACCATCGGCTGCGCCGTGATGACGCCGAACCGCCGCCGGTTTGAAATGATCCCCGCGCTCATCGAAGAGTTCCACGCCGACGCCGTGCTCGATATCGCCCTTTCGAGCTGCCACACATATCTCATCGAGGGCCGCTCTCTCCGCGAGCTCTGCCGGAGTCTTGATGTGCCGTATATGGCGCTCGAAACCGACTACTCCCAGCTTGACGCCGGGCAGATCGACACGCGCATCGCCGCGTTTGTGGAATCGCTTTGAACATAGAAACCGCCCCGTTCACGCTTCAAAGCGTGAGCGGGGCGGTTTGTCGTTTCGATATCTTTATTTTGCCGCCAATTCCTGCCGGGTCATGTCCGTGAGGTTGCGCACCCAGCGCTCGCGCTTGAGCATGAAGTGCGCGATGGTGATCTTCACAAAGTCCACCGCCTTGACCATGGCGTACATGGCCACGGGGCCGATCGTCGTATAGCGCGCCACAAGGAAGATGCCGGGGATGATGATAAGAAGCGTTGTCGTGCCGTCTACCCAGAGGCCCATGGCAGTGTCGCCCCCGGCGCGGGAAACGGCGAGCTGAACGTTGATGTACACCCACGGCGGCATGAACAGCGACATGAGCAGCACCATCTCGCGGCAGATGCTCTGCGCACTCTCGCTCAGATGTCCGAACACGACATGGATGAGCGGGATCGTGAGCAGGCCGACAAAAATCATAAAGACGCCGAACACAACGCCAGCCGTCATAAGCCAGCGCTTCTCCTGCCGGGCTTTGTCCAGCTCGCCGCGGCCCAGCGTGGAACCGAGGATAACGCCGGTCGCCGTCGTAATGCCGCTGAACGCCACAAAGAAGAGGTTCGCAATAGCAAAGCTTGCCGCCATGCCGGAGACAACGTCCGCGCCGCCGCGGCCATTGTAGAGCGCGGTGGTGATCGTTTCGGAAATGACCCAGAGCATTTCGGAGCCGAGCACCATCGAGCCCTTTTTGAGCATGCGGAAAAAGAGCGGGAAATCAACGCTCACGAGCTCCTTGGGCGTGGCGGTAAACGGCGGGCGCTTGACGGCGATGTAGATAAGGAACATCGTCATCTCCGTGAGACGCGCGATGATCGTAGCGATGGCCGCGCCCTGCACTTCAAGCCGCGGCGCGCCAAGATTGCCGTAGATCAGCACCCAGTTGAAAAACGTATTGACGAGCGTGGCGATAACGGAAATGAAAAGCGGCGTGCGCACCCGGCCGATCTCGCGCAGGGACGATGAGCAGATCGTGGACACCGCCATCGGGATGCCGTTGAAGCCCATGAGGAACATGTACTTCACCGCCTCGTCCAAAATGGCGTCCGCCTGCGAGTTGCCGACGACCATGAGCGAGAGCACCTGCCGCGGGAACACCATGCACACAAGCAGATAGAGCACGATGGCCACCGCCGCAAGCACCGCCTTGAAGCTCAGCGCCTGACGCATGCCGCGCTTATCCCCCGCGCCGTAATACTGCGACATGAAGATGCCGCCCGCGGTGCAGATCGTGTTGAGCAGTACCATGAACACAAAAAGAATCTGGCCGCAGATGTTGACGCCAGACATTTTCACATCGCCCAGGCCGGAGACCATGAAGTTGTCGATGAGCGACACCATGTTCTGGATGAGCATTTGCAGCATGACCGGCAGCGCGATGAGCAGCGCCTTTTTATAAAAGCTCGCCGGGCCGAAAAGCTTGCCCTTGCCGAGCGTTGCAGTTTCCATGAAACGTGCTTCCTCCTGATAAAAAATCTGAAAGTCAGATGATTCTATCCACTGGACGCGGAAAAGTCAATAGGTCAAAATTCACCATTCATTGCGCACTTTTCTCCACGATTTGCAGCACCTCGGCAATGTCTGAGATCGTGTAGTCGATGGAAAGCTCCGGCGGCGCGGCGTGACCGCGGGGATTGTACCAGCAGGTCTGTACTCCGGCATTGATCCCGCCGCGGATATCGCTCGTGAGCGAGTCGCCGACGATGAGCATTTCCTCCGGCTTTATGCCGGGGAATGCCGCGAACACCGGGGCAAAGAACTCTCTGGAAGGCTTTTCCGCGCCGACAACCTCCGAAATGAAAATGGGATCAAGCAGCTTATCGAGCTCCGAACGGTCGAGCTTTTTATCCTGCGCAACCTTTGTTCCGTTCGTCACGGCGCACTGCGCGGCTCTGCCGCGGAGCGCGAGCACGGTCTCCTTCGCGTGCGGGCAGAAAACGATCGTATCGCCGAGACGAAGCTGATATTCGGCGTTGAACGCCGGAGCGACGGCAGTACCGATCCCGCGCGCAGTAAAAAACTCCGCAAAGCGCCCGACGAGAATTTCCGGCTTCGTATATTCGCCGCGCTCAAGCGCCTGCCACCAGCGGACGTTGATGGCGGAATACTGCGCGATCATCTCATCGGTACACTCGCCGAGACCGAAAAGGGAAAAGCACGTCTTGATTGCCGCGCGCTCAGCGGCGAGAAAGTCTAAAAGCGTTCCGTCCACGTCCCAGAGGACGGCCTTGATCTCAGGCATGATGCGCCTCCCATTGCTCCCGCAGCCATGCGATTTCCTCGGCATACCCAGTGTCGTCGTTCGGCGTTTCGAGAATGAACGGCCGCCCGGCAAGCGCTTCGTGGCAGACGATACGCACCAGCGCCTCTTCCGGCAGAACGCCCTCCCGAATCTTCGCGTGGCGGTCCTTGTGACTTCCGAGACCGTTGAGGGAGTTATTCAGGTGCACCGCCTTGAGCCGGTCGAGCCCGATCACGCGGTCAAACTCGGCAAACACCACGTCCGGGTCGGAGACGATATCGTAGCCCCCGTCCCAGATGTGGCACGTATCAAGGCAGACGCCGAGTTTTTCCCGGAGCTCTACGCGGTCAATGATCTCGCGCAGCTCTTCAAACCTTCCGCCGACCTCGCTGCCCTTCCCGGCCATCGTTTCCAGCAGAACCGTCGTATGCATGTCCGGCGTGAGGACAGCGTTCAGAAGATCGGCAATCATGGCAATTCCAGCCTCCGTCCCCTGCCCCACATGGCTGCCGGGGTGGAAGTTATAAAAGCAGCCGGGCGTGAGCTCCATGCGCTCCAGGTCTTCCGTAAAGGCGCGTTTGGCGAAATCGCGTACGGAGGGCTTATCGCTGCACGGGTTGAGCGTATAGGGCGAATGCGCCACGAGCGGGCCGAAGCCCTGCTCGGCCGCCCATGCGCGGAAGGCCGCAACGTCGCTTTCTTCCACTTTTGCCGCCGCGCCGCCGCGCGGGTTTCGCGTGAAGAAGGCGAACGTATTCGCGCCGAGCGCGGCGGCGCGCTTCCCCATCGCCATGTATCCCCCGGCGGAGGAAACATGGTAACCGAGATACAATGTATTAGTTGACATAATATTCTCCTGTTGTGTTTTTTTCAGTATAACACAGTTTTCAAAATAGGAAAAGCCCACGGCGATTTTTGCCGCGGGCAGAATAAAACGAGCAAGAGTCAGCGCGCCGGGACGATCTCCAGCCAGTAGCCGTCCGGGTCTTGGATGAAATAGATGCCCATGGCGGCATTTTCAAAGCAGATGCAGCCCATCTCGCTGTGGAGCGCGTGCGCCGCGGCGAAATCGTCCACACGGAACGCGAGATGGAATTCTTCCTCGCCGATGTCGTAAGCCTGCGGATGGTCGCGCAGCCACGTGAGCTCCAGCTCAAAGTCGGAAGCATCATTCGCCACATATACAATGATGTACGAGCCGTCGGAAGCTTCCTTGCGCCGCTTTTCGCGCAGGCCGAGCGCCTTTTCGTAGAACGCAAGTGAGGCAGCGAGATCGCGGACATTATAATTTTCATGGATCATCTGGAATTTCATGGCTCTTCTCCCTTTCAAATTTCAAAGATCTGGCCGGGCGCAGTGATATCGGCGATCTTGCTCCGGTAAGCTTCCGTAACGCTCATCGCCTTGAATTTGAGGATGTACTCATACTTTTCCCACATATGCATCGGGAACGCTTTGCGGATGTCCGCCGAGCGCATCATGGCGTCAAAGCCCATCCAGTAGTTTGCGCCGAGACGCGGATCGAGCGGAAGAAACGCCGCATCCAGCCGGACGCCGTTGAGCTTGGCGATCTCGGCAAAGTAACGGTTTTTCATGTCGCGCTCTTCCTCCGGCGTATCGTCCGGCCACGCCCACCAATGGAGATCGCCCGCGTGGTACACGGTTTTTCCGGCATAGTTCACGACAAACGCAACGCCGCAGTCGGTCGAGCCGATGGTGGAAACGCCCATCGCGCCCATCTTCCCGCCCGGAAAGATACGGCGGCAGTTTGGCCCGGTACGGACAACGGGGGCGTTTTCCCCGGCAGGGACAGTGCGGATATCGTCCGAAAGGATAAAGGTGTGGCGCGGATGACCGGCAAACCGCTCGAAAATCTCCGGGTTGAAGTGATCGGAATGATGATGGCTTGCGAAAACACACAGGCGCTTATCGCGCTCTATCTCCGGCAGATCGCCCCCGGCATAGTCAAAAAGGCAGACAATGTCCTCCCACTCCGCAAGAAATGCACTGTGTTTGATGTATGTAATGCGCATGGTGCGCCTCCCCGTTTTGATTTACATAAATGAAAAAAGTGTTTTTTATGTAAATCAAGTATACGGGCAGTACGGCGCGCGGGCAAGTTACAGTTTTGACTTTTTTCTGTCAGTTTCTGCCAACGTCGGCAGCGAGCATGGAAAGTGCAATGCGTTTTTTCGCCGCGTCCACTTCGATGACGGCAACATCCACCACATCGCCCACGCGGACAACGTCGGAGGCCTTGCGCACGAAGTTATCGGAGAGGCGCGAAATGTGTACCAGGCCGTCCTGATGCACACCGATATCGACGAACGCGCCGAAATCCACAACATTGCGTACCGTGCCGCGCAGCTTCATGCCGGGTTTTAAATCCTTGAGCTCCAGAATATCGGTGCGCAGGAGCGGCGCGGGCAGCTCGTCGCGCGGGTCGCGGCCGGGCTTCATGAGATCGGACACAATGTCCGAGAGCGTCGGCACGCCGACGCCGCAGTACGCCGACGCCTTCTCCTCGCCGAGCGTCTTTACGCGCTCGCGCAGCTCTTCCACGCGGTGCGCGCGCACGTCGTCCTCCGTATAACCACACAGCGCGAGCAGCTTTTCCGCCGCGGCATAGGATTCCGGGTGGACGCCGGTAGCGTCCAAAACGTTTTTCCCCTGCGTTACGCGCAGGAAGCCCGCGCATTGCTCAAACGCTTTCGGCCCGATGCGCGGCACCTTTTTCAGTGCGGCGCGCGAGGGATACGCCCCGTTTGCCTCACGGTAAGCCACAATGTTCTTCGCCGCCGCGTCGTTCAGACCGGCGACATAGGAAAGGAGCGACGCCGACGCCGTATTCAGATCCGCGCCGACGGAGTTTACGCAGTCCTCCACCACGCCGCGGAGCGTTTCGTCCAGCCGCGCCGGGGGCATGTCGTGCTGATACTGGCCAACGCCGATGCTCTTCGGCTCGATCTTCACGAGTTCGGCGAGCGGGTCCTGCAAGCGCCGCGCGATGGATACCGCAGAGCGGAGCGAAACATCGTAGTCCGGGAACTCCTCCGCGCCGAGCTTGGAGGCCGAATACACGCTTGCCCCCGCCTCGCTCACAACCATATAGGCAACGCCGGGCAGCGCCTTGATCATATCGGCGATAAAGATTTCCGACTCCTTGGACGCCGTGCCGTTGCCGATAGCAATGGCGGTAACGCCGTGGCGGCGGATCATGGCGGTAAGTGTTTTGCGTGCCTCGTCCTGCCGGTTGTGCGGCGGCGTGGGGTACACAACGCCGGTTTCGAGCACCTTTCCGGTCTCATCCACCACAGCGATCTTGCAGCCGGTGCGGTATGCCGGGTCAAAGCCCATGGTGACACGACCGCGGAGCGGCGGCTGCATCAGCAGCGGCTGGAGGTTCCGGCCGAAGGCACGGATGGCGGCCTCGTCGGCGGCATCCGTCAGCTCGCCGCGAATCTCCCGCTCCACGGACGGCTCAATGAGCCGCCGCCAGGCATCCTCGCAGCAGGCATTCACAAAGGCATTCGAGATGCTTACGCCGCGGAATACCGCCCGGCGGATCTCCTGCAAGGCCAGCGCGTCCTCGATTTCCACTCCCGCTTTGAGCACGCCCTCCCGCTCGCCGCGGTTCACCGCGAGAACGCGGTGCCCCTGCACCCTGGAGACCGGCTCGCGGTAATCGTAGTACATACGGTAAACGCTGTCCTCGTCCGTCGCAGCCTTTGCCCACAGCGCGCCGCGCGTGCGGTAAAGCCGCCGGAGCGCGGCGCGGATGGCGGCATCGTCCGAGATCGTCTCGGCGATGATATCGCCCGCACCGGCGAGGGCGTTGCCAGTTGACATAACACCTTTTTCTTCGTTCACATATGGCGCGGCCAACGCTTCGAGCGTGCCGGACGTGACCGTCTGCGAGAGCAGCAGCTCCGCAAGCGGGGCGAGCCCCTTCTCGCGCGCAATCGTCGCGCGCGTGCGGCGCTTCTGCTTATAGGGGCGGTAAATATCTTCAACCTCGGCGAGCGTCTGTGCCTTCTTAATGGCGGCGGATAGCTCGTCCGTGAGCTTGCCCTGCGCCTCGATGGCGCTCAAAACAGCGGCCTTTCGCTCGTCCAGCCCGCGCAGATAAGCAAGGCGATCCGCAATGGCGCGGATGGTCTGGTCGTCGGTCGTGCCGTGCATCTCCTTGCGGTAGCGCGCGATGAACGGAACGGTGTTGCCCTCGTCGAGCAGGCGGAGGATATTCTCTATATGCTCCTCCCGGCGGGAAAACTCCTTCGCGAGAAGGGGGGTAAATTTATCCATGCGTGGCGTCTCCTTCAAAAGATTGGAAAGGTATTTTACCACAAAACCAACCGCCGGGCAAGGCGCACAATTCCATGTTGACAAGTTTGCTTGGCAATGCTATAATCGTGACAAGAAAACTTGGCAAAGGAGCATTCCTATGAAAAAGGAAGAAATTCTGGCAGCCAGCCGCAGGGAGAATAAAAACCGGGATCTGGCGGAGATGGAAACAGCGCGGCAGGCGGGCAATATTGCCGGGCGCGTCGGCGCCGGTGTGTGCTGTCTGGTGTCCGTGATCTTTGTTTGGGTTACCGAAACAATGCTCTATAGTCCCTGGATCATCTACTTCAGCATTCTCGGCACGCACAGCCTTGTGACGTATAGAAAAGAGAAACGGAAAACAGAGCTGACGCTCACCATTTTGTATTTTTCCATGTTTCTCCTGTTTCTCGTTCTTTTCGTTGTGAGACTCATTGGGGTGGAAGGATGAACGATGAACTGAAGCTGCAAAACCGGCTGAAGGAGGCGCGCGCGGAAAAGGCGCTCTCTCAGGCGCAGCTCGCAGAAATGGTGGGTGTATCGCGAAATACGATCAGCTCCATTGAAACGGGACAATTCAATCCCACGGCAAAGCTTGCCTTAGTCCTCTGCATCGCTCTGGATAAGAAATTTGAAGAGCTGTTTTATTTTTAAGGAGGCCGTCATGGAAAACTATCTGCTGCTCATTGTGGGCATTCTTTTGTCCGTTCTCGGTGCGGTGAATATAAAGGGGAACATCCGCACGATCCATTCCTATAACCGCCGGAACGTGAAGGCGGAGGACATCCCCAAATATGGCCGCGCAGTCGGCACGGGAACGCTTATTATCGGGCTCTCCCTCGCCGCAGCGTTTTTTGTCTCTCTGCGCAACGAGGCCGTCGTATCATTTATCGTTCTTCCGGCGTTCGCTGTCGGGCTGGCGTTCATTCTCTATGGACAGATCAAATACAATCACGGCATTTTTTGATTTTTCCCATGGAAAATACCGGTTGAGGAATGCATCTATTGGAATAACCGGTTTGCCGCGGAGCGAATGGATTTTCAAACATTCGCGATCCGCGAAGATCCCATCATTTGATGAAAGCTGGCGCTTAAAAAGCGCCAGCTTTCTCAGACTGTCAAAAAAGCCTCGCAGAGTTTGCGCCCGCAGGCGCAAATAGAGTATCAATCATTTTCTCCGGCGACATGCGCGTCGGAGAAAATACCGCTCGGCTCGCAAACGTGCGAGCGGAGCGAGTGCGCTGCGGCGAGCCGCAGCCTTTTCAAACGAGAGCCCAACGCAGTGGGTCTCGTTTGAGAGCGTGTCAAAAATACTTTTTTGACACGCTCTGAAAGCTGGCGCTTAAAAAGCGCCAGCTTTCTTACGAAAATATCAAAGCTGTATGCTCCCGCCAGAGTTCCCCGGCGCGCAGAATGGGTTTTTCAAAGTCCTCGCACGCCATGGCGTTGGGGAAAAACTGCGTTTCGAGACACAGGGCGGCGCGCGGCATGTAGACAGCGCCATTCTTTCCGCGCCGTTCGGTCAGAAAGTTTGCGGCATAGAGCTGCATGCCCGGAAGTGTTGTCCGCACCGTCATCGTGATACCGGATACGTCGCCGCGCAGCACCGCTGCTGTTTCTCCGGTCAAGCAGAAGTTATGGTCGTACCCGCCGCAGTTTCGAAGCTGGATATCGTCCGTACCAATGTCCTGCCCGACGCGCTTCGGCACGCGGAAGTCAAAGGGCGTCCCGGCGACCGGCAGCCGTCTCCCGGTCGGCAGCGTCGCCGCGCTGTTTTCCAGAAACTCGTCGGCGTTGATCTGCAGCGTATGGCCGAGCACGGAACCGCTTCCATTGAGATTAAAATAGCTGTGATTTGTCAAACTGCAAAGAGTATCCTGATCGGCAGACGCTTCATATTCAATTACCAGAGTATTCCCTTGCAGACGATAGCTCACGGCGGCGTGCAGCGTGCCGGGATACCCCTCTTCCCCGTCCGGCGATACGCGCGCAAAGCGGACGCCGTCCGGCAGTTCTTCCGCCGTCCAGACATATTTGTCAAATCCGCGCACGCCGCCGTGCAGATGGTTCTCGCCGTCGTTCCTTGCAAGCGTATAGGTTTTCCCGTTCAGCGTAAAGCCCGCACCGCCGATGCGGTTTCCCACGCGCCCGACGCACGCGCCGAGATAGCCGTCGTTTTCCTCGTATTCCCGGAGCGTATCATACCCCAGCACCACATCCGTCCATGCGCCGCCGCGCTGCACCAGCAGCGAGCGGATCGCCGCGCCGTACTCCATAATCTCCACGGCCAGCATATCGTTTTTTATGCAGTAGATATTGATGGCTTCCCCGCCCTTTGTCACGCCAAACGGCTTCTTTTCCACCGAGACCGGCATGGTATCTCCCCCTTTGCGCCGCAATGGCTTTTTTTATCTCTTCAGTAACCGCCCGGCGCGTTCACCGGAGCAGCTTCAAGAGCTGTTCCTCGCCCGCTTCCGGCAGGATGCCGCGCAGATGGGCAAGGATACGCTCCTTCGATTCCTCCGGTTTTCTGCGGTAGGCCGAGGCGACGAAGTCGTAGCCGAAGAGCGCCTCCGGCGTCGTGTACTCCGCCACACCCCAGCCGTAGGGGCGGCCGAACTTATCCTTCATGTAGACAAAGTCGCCGATGGTGATATAGGTCTGCATCTGGAGGCGCGTGATCACCGTATCGAAGCCCGTGTTGCCGCCCTTGCGGTAATTGCGCAGGCGCTTGAGCTCCCGCGAGAGGATCGCGCCGTGCTCCGCGACCGTATCATAGACATCTTTGTCCTTGCGGGAGGCAAGGCCGTCGTCGTAGCGGGCGTCAAAATCGTAGCCGTCCCGGCGGAGGTTTGCAAAGTCCGGGAGCCATTCCCGGCTGACAAACCCGGCTCTGGTGCCGAAAAACTTTCCGTAAATGCACGTCCCGCTCCGGGCAATGGGGCCTTTCCACTCCCATGGGCCGTCCGCTTCATCGGAAAACCACAGCTCCGGCGGGCAGCAATCCTCCACGGAGAAGCCGGGAATGTCTCCGGCGAACAGCGGCAGAAAGCCCGCCTCCGTCGTGAGCTCTATAATATCCTCCGCGCTGCGGAGCTCAGGAAACTTCATGAATACACCCTTCTTTTTCTTTGCGGCAGTCTTGTTCAGAAATCAGAATACCACGCCGGAAGACAAAGGACAAGAGGCGCAGCTAAGCCACGCCCTTGATTTATTCTCGTCATCAATGCTACAATAGGTATATTCCAGCGCAGGATTGGAAAAGGAGAGCGGATATGGAGAAAATCAAAAAGAATTTCGGCTTTGGCTTTATGCGCCTGCCGATGAAGGACGGCGAGATCGACACCGAAGAAACCAAGCGCATGGTGGATGCGTTTCTCGACGCCGGATTCAATTATTTTGACACCGCCCACGGCTATCTCAAGGAGAAGAGCGAGATCGCGCTGCGCGAGTGTCTCACGAGCCGCTATCCGCGCGAGAGCTACGTTCTTGCGGACAAGCTGACCGAGAATTACTTCAAGACCGAAGCGGACATCCGCCCGCTTTTTGAAGAGCAGCTTGCCGCCTGCGGCGTGGAGTATTTCGATTTCTATCTGATGCACTCGCAGTGCGCGCTCAACTATCCGCACTTCAAGGC
>CAKSWA010000053.1 GCA_934511165.1 uncultured Oscillospiraceae bacterium
GCTCCAATACAGAAGGAAGAGAGCGGCATATAAAAAATCTCCGTATAACCGGTCAAACGGGTTATACGGAGATTTTTATGGAATGGATATTCTGCGGCGCGCCGGGACGGATCACTTGCCGAACGTTTCGACCCACGCGCGCACAGAGCTGGCGCTCTCCCGCGCGCTCAGGCGCTTGCCGGGCAGGATGCTGGCCGCGGGGCAGACCGTGCGCAGAATCTCGGCCGTTTTGCCCATGCCGCTGCCGCCGGAGGTGGCGAATGGGATCACGGTTTTGCCGGTGAAATCATAGCTTTCGAGAAATGTTTCAATGATGCGCGGCGCCTGATACCACCAGATCGGGAAGCCGACGAACACGGTATCGTACGGCGCCATATCCTCCACGCGGCTCGCGATGGCGGGACGGCTGTGCTCGTCCTTCATCTCGATCGTGCTGCGGCTCTTCTTGTCCATCAAGTTGAGATCGGCGGAGGTGTACGCCGTCTCGGGACGGATCTCAAAAAGGTCGCCGCCGGTCACACCGGCGAGCGTTTTGGCAAGCTTTGCCGTTTCGCCGCTGGCGGAAAAATAAGCGATCAAGGTCTTTTTCATTTTGGAACCCTCCTGACAGATAAGACTGTTATTAACAGTAATGCGCTTTTCCGATCAAGTCAAGCGGACAAATGTGAATTTTTCGCCGCCGCCGGGGACTTTGCCTTGTGAGAGCAGGAACGGCGTGGTATAATAACTCAGTTATAGAATCCACTGCAAAAAGGAGCGCGTTATGCCGGAATTTCATGTGGTAAGCGAATATTCGCCCGCGGGCGATCAGCCGCAGGCGATCGAAAAGCTCGCCGAGGGTGTTGCCGCGGGGCTGGACGAGCAGACGCTGCTCGGCGTCACCGGCTCCGGCAAAACGTACACGATGGCGAAGGTCATCGAGCGCGTGCAGAAGCCGACGCTTGTGCTCGCGCACAACAAAACGCTTGCCGCGCAGCTCTGCAGCGAGTTCAAGGAGTTCTTCCCGGACAACGCCGTGGAGTACTTCGTCTCCTATTACGATTACTACCAGCCGGAGGCGTACATCCCGCACACGGACACCTACATCGAAAAGGACGCCTCCACCAACGAGGAGATCGACCGGCTGCGCCTTTCGGCGACGTTTTCGCTGCTCGAACGGCGGGACGTGATCGTTGTGGCGTCGGTGAGCTGTATCTACGGTCTCGGCGAGCCGGACGATTTTGCCCGCATGGCGATTTCCCTCCGCCCCGGCAGCAGTCTGCCGCAGGAGGAACTGATGAAAAAGCTCATCGACTGCCGGTATGAGCGAAACGACATCGCCTTTGAGCGCAACATGTTCCGCGTGCGCGGCGACACGGTGGAGATTTTCCCGGCCTACTGGCGCGACAAGGCCATCCGCGTGGAGTACTTCGGCGACGAGATCGAGCGCATCAGCGAAATTAACCCGCTCACGGGTGCGGCAGTGCACACGCTCAGCCATACGGCCATTTATCCTGCGAGCCATTATGTAACGCCGCCGGAGAAAATGGCGCGCGCCGTGCAGGAGATCCGCCGCGAGTGTGACGAGCGGGTGAAGTTTTTCAAGGATCACGACAAGCCCCTTGAGGCCGAGCGCATCGCGCAGCGCACGAACTTTGATATTGAGATGATCCAGGAGCTCGGCTACTGCTCCGGCGTGGAGAACTATTCGCGCATCATCTCCGGCCGCCCGGTCGGGAGCGCCCCCATGACGCTGCTTGACTATTTTCCGAAGGACTTCCTCATGTTCATCGACGAATCGCACGTGACGCTGCCGCAGGTGCGCGCCATGTACCATGGCGACCGCGCGCGAAAGGAAGCGCTTGTGGAGTACGGCTTCCGGCTGCCCTCGGCCTTTGATAACCGCCCGCTCAAGTTTGAGGAATTCCAGCAGCGCGTCAACCAGGTCATATACGTTTCCGCAACGCCCGGCGAGTATGAGCGCACGCGCTCGGGGCAGATCGCCGAGCAGATCATCCGCCCGACGGGGCTTACCGACCCGAAGATCGATGTGCGACCCATCGAAGGCCAGATCGACGATCTTATCGCCGAAATTCATACGCGCATCGAGCGCGGCGAGCGCACGCTTGTCACAACGCTCACCAAGCGCATGGCGGAGGACCTGACGGCGTATCTCGGCAACGCCGGCATCAAAACGCGCTATATGCACCACGATGTCGGCGCGATGGAGCGCATGGAGATTATCCGCGATCTGCGCCGCGGCGAATTTGACGTGCTCGTCGGCATTAACCTCCTGCGCGAGGGTCTCGACCTTCCCGAGGTATCGCTCATCGCGATCCTCGATGCGGACAAGGAGGGCTTCCTCCGGAGCGAAACCTCGCTCATCCAGACGATCGGCCGCGCGGCGCGAAACGCCGAGGGCACGGTCATCATGTACGCCGATACGATCACGCCCTCCATGCGCGCCGCCATCGACGAAACCGAGCGCCGCCGCGCCATCCAGACGGCGTATAACACCGAGCACGGCATCGTGCCGAAAACCATCAAAAAAAGCATCCGGGATCTTCTGGAGATCACCGGCCCCGCGGCAAAGGACGAGCGCGGCATGCGCATGACCGAGCGGGAACGGAAAGCCGAGATCGACCGGCTGGAAAAAGAAATGCGCAAAGCCGCGCAGATGCTCGAATACGAATATGCCGCCGTGCTGCGCGACCAGATCATCCGGCTTCGCGGGGAGAAATAAGAAACCATGGCAGAAAAGAACGTACAAAACGATTTTTCCAAAGGGAACATCCCCGCCGTCGTCATGCGTATGGCGCTGCCGCTCATCGCCGCGCAGCTCGTGAACGTGCTCTACAACGTGGTCGACCGCATTTACATCGGCCACATTCCCGGCATCGGCAGCATGGCGCTCACGGGCGTCGGCATCGCGCTGCCGGTCATCTCCATCCTTTCGGCGTTCGCGGGACTCTTCGGCCAGGGCGGTGCGCCGCTCTGCTCCATGGCGCGCGGTCGCGGCGATAACGAGGAGGCCTCCCGCGTAATGGGCAACGCTTTTTCCATGCTGCTCATTTCCTCCGTCGTGCTCGGGCTGCTCACGTGGGCGTTTCTCGATCCGGTGGTAGCGATCTTCGCCGCGGGCAAGGAGGCGAGCGGATATGCGCGCGAGTATCTTGCGGTGTATCTCATCGGGACGACCTTCTCGTTCGTATCGCTTGGCATGAACGTTTACATCAACGCCCAGGGCTTTGCCACGCGCGGCATGCTCACGGTGCTGCTCGGTGCAATCGCCAACATTGTGCTCGATCCGCTGTTCATTTTCGTATTCCACATGGGTGTGCGCGGCGCGGCCGCCGCCACGGTGCTTTCGCAGGCGCTGAGCGCCGCATGGTGTTTTCTCTTCCTGCGCTGCGATAAAACACCGCTCGAACTCTCCTGGCGCACCATGGCGCTGCGCGGGAAGATCGTGAGACGAATCATGTCCCTCGGCGTTTCGGATTTTGTTGTCGGGGCGACGAACTCCGCCATCCAGACGGTGGCGAACCGCCAGCTGGGGCTCTATGGCGGCGATCTCTACGTCGGCGCGATCACGGTGGTAAACTCCCTGCGGACGATCTTCACCGAGATCATCCACGGCTTTGGCTCCGGCATCCAGCCGGTGCTCGCGTTCAACTATGGTGCGGGAAAGAAAGCGCGTGTGCTGGAAGCGATCCGATTCAGTACGATCGGCGCGGCGGCATTTTCGCTGCTCGTGTGGGCGGTGTTCATGCTCTTCCCCGAACCGCTCATCCGCATCTTCACGCCGGACGAGGAGCTTATCACTGTGGCGGTGCGCGCCGTGCGCATCTATTTCTGCGGGTTTGTGTTCATGTCGCTCCAATTCGTCGCGCAGAACAGCTTCCGCTCGCTCGGCAAGGCGCGGCAGGCGGTTTTCTTCTCGCTGCTGCGCAAAATCGTTCTCGTTGTGCCGCTGATGCTGCTGCTTCCGGGCGTGTTCGGCCTTGGGGCGGACGGTGTGTACTGGAGCGAGCCGATCAGCGATCTTCTCGGCGGCGGGGCGGCGTTTACTACGCTTATGCTCACCGTTTACCGCCCGCTTGCGAAGGAACTTAAGGAGGAGACTCTATGCCAAAACTGATGCTTATCGACGGCAACAGCCTCGTAAACCGCGCGTATTACGGCGTGCGGCCGCTCTCTGCGCCCGACGGCACGCCGACGAACGCCATTTTCGGTTTTCTGAACATCTTGCAGCGCCTGCTCGACGACGAAAAGCCGGACGCGCTCTGCGTTATGTTCGACCGGCGCGAGCCGACGTTCCGCCACAAGCACAGCGAGACATATAAGGCCACGCGAAAGCCCATGCCGGACGATCTCGCCGCGCAGATGCCGGTTTTGAAGGACGTGCTCGATGCGCTCGGCATCGAGCGGCGCGAGCTTTCCGGCTGGGAGGCGGACGATCTTCTCGGCACCGTGAGCCGCATCGGCGCGGAGCAGGGGTGGGAGTGCGTCGTTGTCACCGGCGATAAGGACGCTTTGCAGCTCGTGGGCGGGCACGTGCGCGTGCTCAATGTGAAAACGCGCATGGGGCAGACCGAGACCATCAACTATACCCCCGAGCGCTTCCGCGAAGAATACGGCTTCGATGCGCCCCGCATGGTCGATCTCAAGGCGCTCATGGGCGATACGAGCGACAACATCCCCGGCGTCCCCGGCGTGGGGGAGAAAACGGCGCTCGAACTCGTGCGGAAATACGGCTCGCTTGCGGGCGTATATGAGCATATCAACGATCCCGATATCCGCGCCTCGCTGCGCACGAAGCTGGAAAACGGCAAGGAGAGCGCGGACGAATCCTATTATCTCGCGACCATCGACCGGAACGCTCCGATCGACATTTCCCCCGACGAGCTCCGCCGCCCGGCAAACTACGGCGGCGCGGCGTATGAGATTTTCCAGCGGCTCGGCTTTCAGAAATTCATTGAAAAATGGGGCTTGAAGCCGGACGAGGAGAAGAAGGAAGAGACCGTATTTGATGGCACATGCGAGAGCTTGACGCCGCAGACGGAGGAAGAGCTCCGCGCCGCGCTCTTGCGCGCCGGGGACGCCGTCGCCTATTGCTGGTTCGATGCCGAAAGCGGCGAGGCGCTTGCGCATTTTGACGTTTCCGAAAATGACGCGCTCGCGGTGTTCCTGACGCCGGAGGCATACCGGGACGACTATACCGCGGCGCTCACGCGGCTCTTCGCGCCCGAACGGCGCAAGGCGGGGCATGACGTGAAGAATTTGCAGCGCGCGCTGCTCGCACGGGGCGTGGACGCGCTGGAAAACTGGGTGTTCGACAGTGTGCTCGCCGGGTATCTTCTCGACGCGACCGCCGCGGGGTACGAAATTGAAAAGCTCACGCTTGCCTACTGTGGCTTCACGCCGTATGCCTCGTCCGGCACGGCGGACACCGGCGATCAGCTCATGCTTGATCTCTCCGGCGGGGAGGGGAAAACGCTCGCCGACCGGCTCGGCGAGATGGCTTCGCGCGCGGCGAGCGTCGCGGCGCTGGAAGAAGCCATGCTTCCCAGACTGCGCGAAGCGCAGATGGAAGAGCTGTTCCGGAAGATCGAGCTGCCGCTCTGCGCGGTGCTTGCCAAAATGGAAAACGAGGGCTTTCTCGCCGATGCGGAGGCGCTGCGCGCCTTTGGCGAGAGCCTTACGGGCAGCATTGACGCGCTGCGCGAGACCGTCTGGGCGGAAGCGGGGGAGGAGTTCAACATCCAGTCCCCAAAGCAGCTCGGCGCGGTGCTCTTTGAAAAGCTCGGCCTGCCCGGCGGGAAAAAGACCAAGACCGGGTGGAGCACGAACGCGGATGTGCTCGATAAGCTCCGCTACGAGCCCATCGTGCGCCACGTGCTCGAATACCGCGAGCTTGCAAAGCTCAAATCCACCTACGCCGACGGCCTTTTGAAGGTCATCGGCGCGGACGGACGCATCCATACGAATTTCCAGATGACCGTCACAGCGACGGGACGGCTTTCGTCCACGGAGCCGAATCTGCAGAACATCCCCGTCCGGCGCGAGTTGGGTGCGGGACTTCGCAAAATGTTCGTCGCCGCGCCCGGCAACGTGCTCGTGGACGCGGACTATTCACAGATCGAGCTGCGGCTGCTCGCGCACATCTCGGGCGACGAGGCGATGCGCGCGGCGTTTCTCTCCGGCGAGGATGTCCACCGTGTCACGGCCTCGCAGGTGTTCGGCGTGCCGCTCGAGGACGTGACCGCCGAGGAGCGCCGGAGAGCGAAGGCCGTGAACTTCGGCATTGTGTACGGCATTTCCGCTTTCTCGCTCGCGCAGGACATCGGCGTTGGCTACGGCGAGGCGAAGGAGTATATGGACGCCTATTTCGCGCGCTTCCACGGCGTGCGCGATTACCAGAAGGAAGCCGTCCGGCGCGCGAAGGAGCTCGGCTATGCCGAAACGCTCTTCCACCGGCGGCGGTATCTGCCGGAGCTGAACGTTCCGGCGCTGCGCGCGTTCGGCGAGCGCGTCGCGCTCAATATGCCCATCCAGGGCACGGCGGCAGACGTTATAAAGCTCGCGATGGTGAACGTGGATCAGCGCCTTCGCGCCGAGGGCATGAAGGCAAAGCTCATATTGCAGGTGCACGACGAGCTGATCGTCGAATGCCCGGAAGCGGAGCGGGAAAAGGCCGTGCAGGTGCTGCGCGAGGAAATGGAACATGCCGTAGCTTACACCGTGCCGCTCACCGCGGACGCCGGCTGGGGCAGAAACTGGGCGGAGGCGCACGGGACATGATCGTTCGCAGAGCGGAGCTTTCCGACATTCCCGCCGTTGCCGCGCTCGAGCGCGCCGAATTTCCGGACGGCGCGGACGAAGGAATGCTCGCGCGCCTTTGGGAAACGGACGGCGGCGTCATCCTCGCCGCCGAAGAAGGGAATGACCTTCTCGGCTACGTCTGGGCGCGCTTCGTGCTCGACGAGGGCGATATCGGCAATGTGGCCGTGGCGCCGGACTCTCGCCGCCGCGGGATCGGCGCGGCGCTCCTGAAAGCGCTTTTTGCCGAAAGCGAGCGGCGCGGCGCCGCCGTTTTACAGCTCGAGGTGCGCGAGAGCAATCTCGCCGCGCGGCGGCTCTATGAAAAAAACGACTTTGAGATCGTGGGAAAACGAAAAAACTACTATGAAAAACCGGCGGAAGATGCTATTCTGATGTCGAAATTCTTCCAAAAAGAGGCGGAATAACGCTATGCTGATACTATCCGTGGAATCTACGTGCGACGAGACCGCCGTCGCCGTGACCGAAAATGGGCGAAAGGTGCTCACCGACCAGATATTCTCGCAGGCCGACCTGCACGCCGTATACGGCGGCGTCGTGCCGGAGATCGCCTCGCGCAGCCATGTGGAGGTCATCTCCCGGCTGGCCGACCGCGCCATCGCTGCGGCGGGCATAAAAAAGTCCGATCTCGACGCCGTGGCGGTGTCGTATGCGCCGGGACTCATCGGCGCGGTGCTTGTGGGCGTGAACTTTGCCAAGAGCGCCGCGGCGGCGCTCGGCATCCCGCTCATCCCGGTGCACCATATCCGCGGCCATATCGCCGCCAACTACATTGCCTACCCGGAGCTGGAGCCGCCGTTCCTCTGCCTTGCCATCTCCGGCGGCAACACGATGCTTGTGGACGTGCGCGACTATACCGACCTTCGCATTCTCGGCCAGACGCGCGACGATGCCGCGGGCGAATGCTTTGATAAATCCGCGCGTGTGCTCGGCCTGCCGTATCCCGGCGGCGCTCCGATCGACCGTCTGGCAAAAGAGGGGCGCGACGACGCTTATACCCTGCCGCACCCGTTCGTCGGCGAGAACCCTTACGACATGAGCTTTTCCGGTCTCAAGACGGCGGTCATCAATCTTGCGCACCATTGCGAGCAGACCGGCGAAACGCTTGACCGCGCGGGACTCGCTGCATCGCTCTGCCGCGCGGTGAGCAAATCGCTTGTGCCGCGCACGATGGCGGCGGCCGAGGAGCTCGGCTATAAGAAGATTGCCGTTGCGGGCGGCGTTGCGGCCAATTCCCGCATCCGCGCTGATTTTGCCGCTGCGGCGGAAAAGGCGGGGGCGCAGCTCTTTGTCCCGCCTCTTCGTCTCTGCGGCGACAACGCCGCGATGATCGGCTGCCAGGGCTACTATGAGTTCCTTGCCGGACATACCGCCGGGCCGGAGCTCAACGCCTACGCGACGATGCCGCTGGAAAAACAGATTTGATTTAAGAGATAAGGGGCGAAGGAAATGGGCGTCCACGACGGACACCGCTCGCGGATGAAGGAACGCTTCCGCGGCCACGGTCTCGAAAACTTCAACGACATAAACGCCCTGGAGCTGCTGCTCTTTTATGCCGCGCCCCGGTGCGATACGAACGGAATGGCGCATGCGCTGCTGGAGAAGTTCGGCTCGCTTTCCGCCGTGCTGGAGGCAAACGAGCAGGAACTCCTCGCGGTGCCGGGCATCGGCGAGAACGCCGTGACGCTTCTGCGGCTCATCCCGGCCTTCAGCCGCCGGTATCTGCTCGACAAAACGCCGTCGAACGAGCCGGTCGATTCCGCCGCGGCCGCAGGGCGGTATTTCATCCCGCGGTTCATGTATGAAACGGAAGAGGTCGTCTATGCGCTGCTGCTCGATGCGAGAAAGCGCCCGATCCAATGTGTGGCGATAAGCCGCGGCACGGTGGACGCTGCCGAGATCAACGCCCGGAAGCTCGCAGAGACCGCGCTGCAATACCGTGCGAGCGCCGTGATCCTTGCGCACAACCACCGCAGCGGCGTGGCGCTGCCCTCGGTGGAGGATGAAACCTCCACGGCGCGGCTCTCCCGCGCGCTTGATCTGCTCGGCGTGGAGCTTTCCGACCACATCATCGTTGCCGGAAACGACTATGTCTCCATGCGCGAGGGTGGATTCATGCGATAAATCAAACGAGAGCCCACTTCGAATTTGATACCGGCGGGAGCATCAGCTCCCGCCGGTTTTGCGTCATCGTGCAGTTTTCCCTGCATATTGTGCGGAGAAGTTCGTTATGGAAACCGCATAACGGGAAACGGAACGGTGCAAACTGCCGTTTGCGGGGTTGACATTTTCTGGTATATTTGCGGAGAAGCATTGAAACATAAAGAAAAAATCGATGTTGAAAAGTCTGTGGGAAATGTTGATAACTCTTTGAAAACCCGGTTGCGTTTTCCCGGCACAGACGCCATCGACCGGATTCGACGGCGGAAATTATGGAAAGTCAATGCGAAAAAGCGTAGAAAATGAAGCCAGGATTTTTGGTAAAATTCGGACTTGACATACAAAGACTACATGGCGGAATGGGACGCGGCGTGCAGTCTCATCCTGCATATTACAGATTGTAATAATTTGTTTCCCGGAGAACAGAAACCGCTTGACATAACGCTAAAGAATCGATAAAATATACCTTATGATATTATAGGAGAGATGGGGAACTCCTTTAATTTCAAAATGACCCTTTACCATAAGAGAAGTACGCAAGAAGGAGGTAGACCGACTTATGCCGCAAATGTCCGTATGGATGATCGTCGCCAGCATCGTTGCCGTGCTGGTGTTTTTGCTGATCGGCTTTGTGCTGGGCGTTATGTACCGGAAAAAGGTTTCCGAGCGCGAGATCGCCAGTGCCGAAGATGAAGCGAAGCGCATCATCAACGAAGGCATTAAAACCGCTGAAAACAAAAAGCGCGAGGCGCTGCTCGAGGCGAAGGAAGAAATCCATCGCACCCGCACCGAGTGCGACCGCGAAGTGAAAGAGCGCCGCAACGAAGTTTCCAAGCAGGAGCGCCGTCTCCAGCAGAAGGAAGAAAATCTCGACCGCAAAACCGAAGCGCTCGAAAAGAAAACCGATACCCTCAACCGTAAGCTCCAGGAAGCCGATGCCCAGCAGGAGGAGATCAAGCTCATCAAGAAGAGCCAGCTCGACATGCTGGAAAAGATCTCCGGCTACTCCGTGGAGGAAGCCAAACAGTACCTTATCAAGAGCATCGAGGCCGACTGCACGCACGAAATGGCCGCCAAGGTCAAGGAAGTCGAAGCCCAGTTCAAGGACGAAGCCGAGCAGAAGGCCCGTGAGGTCATTGCCACGGCCATCCAGCGCTGCGCCGCCGATCACACGAGCGAAATCACCGTTTCCGTCGTTCCTCTCCCCAACGACGAAATGAAGGGCCGCATCATCGGCCGCGAGGGACGCAACATCCGTTCCATCGAAACGCTCACCGGCTGTGATCTCATCATCGACGATACGCCGGAGGCCATCACGGTCTCAAGCTTTGATCCCGTCCGCCGCGAAGTCGCGCGCCTTGCGCTCGAAAAGCTCATTCAGGACGGCCGCATCCACCCCGCCCGCATCGAGGAAATGGTCGCCAAGGCCCAGCGCGAGGTCAACCAGACCATCAAGGAAGAGGGCGAGCGCGCCGTGTTTGAGACGAACGTCCACGGCCTGCACCCCGATCTCGTCAAGCTCCTCGGCCGCCAGCGCTACCGCACGAGCTACGGCCAGAACGTGCTCAACCACTCCATCGAGGTCGCCCAGATCTCCGGCCTGCTCGCCGCTGAGCTCGGCGTGGACATTGCCCTGGCCAAGCGCGCCGGTCTCCTGCACGATCTCGGCAAGTCCATCGACCACGAAGTTGAGGGCAGCCATGTGACCATCGGCGTAGACCTTGCCCGCAAGTACAAGGAGTCCGAAGAGGTCATCCACGCGATCGAAGCGCACCACGGCGACGTGGAGCCGCACACGGTCATCGCCTGCATCGTGCAGGCCGCCGACACGATCTCCGCCGCCCGTCCCGGCGCGCGCCGCGAGAACATCGAGAACTATGTCAAGCGTCTCGAAAAGCTGGAGGAAGTCTCCCGCTCGTTCCCCGGCATTGCGAGCTGCTATGCCATTCAGGCCGGCCGCGAGATCCGCGTCATGGTCAAGCCCGAAGAGGTCAGCGAGGATCAGATCGTCCTGCTCGCGCGCGACATCGCCAAGAAGATCGAAGCCGAGCTTACGTACCCCGGCCAGATCAAGGTCCACGTCCTGCGCGAGACCAAGGCCGTCGATTACGCGAAATAAAATGCGTTGCAGAAAAAGCTGCTGCCGCAATTGCGGCGGCAGCTTTTTTGCGCTTTAGGCAATGAATCGTAAATATTTTTCAAACCGTTTCATTGCATTGGCTTCCGAAACAGGCTATCCTTATAGCGGGAGGTGGCGAAATGGCAAACGAGAATACGAAGGATTTCAACGCCATGCTGCATGACAGCAAGGACATGCCCAAAATACAGATCCTTATCGACCAGAAAAGCATTGAGAAATATGGCGGGGACAAAATGTACTTTGCTCCGCCGCTCGACTATGACCGCGTGATGAAAAGAGTCCCCTACGGCAGGGTGACCACCGTGGGGGAGATACGAGAGTATTTCGCGAAGCAAAGCGGTGCGGACTTTACCGAGCCGATCACGGCGGGAATCTTCGTCTCCATTGCGGCGTGGGCGAGCCATCAGCGCGCTGGGGATGAAACACCGTACTGGAGAACGCTGAAGGCGAACGGCGAGCTCAACGAAAAATACCCGGGAGGCATCAAAGCGCAGAGGGAAAAGCTGGAGGCGGAGGGACATACCATCATCTCCAAAGGCCGGAAAAACATCCGGTACTATGTAAAGGACTATGAAAAGGTTCTGTTTGCTCTTGGCTCCCTGTGATGTGCCGTAAAGTGTGCTATAGTTACCCGGAAAAAGCCCGGTGAATCGAAACGCAGGAGGAGAATGTCCTTGATGGCGGTAAGTGCAGCAGAGATCGTAGAAAAGGCCATTGAGCTCGGCTATGACAAATGCGGCATTATTCCCGTGGAGATTTGCTTATGTGTGATAAAGAAGCAATAGAAGTGCAAAAAATTTTGCCGTTCCTATCCGACACTTGGCCATTGTG
>CAKSWA010000054.1 GCA_934511165.1 uncultured Oscillospiraceae bacterium
TTACTACAACAACCGCAGGATCAAGGCAAAGCTAAAGGGCTTGCCGCCTGCAATTCACAGACAGCAAGCCCTTTCGGCTGCTTGAACAATTTTTACTTCGAAATATTGTCTAACTTTTTGGGGTCACTTCAATTTCCCTGACCGGCGGGGCTTTTTCTGTGTATGGATTATTTAAGCATCCGCCAGAGCGTGCTGCGGCTGATATCGAGATGCTGGGCGGTTTTTGTCTGGTTCTGCCCTTCCAGCTCGTACACGCGCAGAACAATGTCCCGCGTGATCTCGGCGAGCGGACGGTCGAGATCGATGCCCTCCGCCGCGGCAGACGGCGGCGCCTTCTCGCGGTCGAGCACCGAGCGCACCTGCACTTCGGAAATATAGGAGCTGTCGGCATTCACCACGAGCTCCTGCACGCACTTGACGAGCTGGTCAATGTTGTGCGGCCAGGCAAAATTCTGCAAAAGCAGCATCGCCTCGCGCGTCAGACCGATGACGCGCGTGCCGAAGCGGACATTCGTGGCATTGATGTAGAGCGAAACGAGCGTCGGGATGTCGTCCCGGCGGCGGGAAAGCGGCGGCAGACGAAGCCGGAGCGCGTGTACCGTTTCGGATAGATAAGCAAAAATGGGGTCGCGGGAATATTGCCCCGTATCGCCGGAATAGGAGATCAAAAAACGGTTGGCGCTGAGCGTATGCGAGCCTTCCAGATATTCAAGCAGCTGCGGCGCAAAGTCGCGGTTTACGGCGTCGAGATGGCGGAGATAGATCGTCGAGCCTGTATCGGCGAGCGGCGAGCGGTCATCCTCTAAGAGCAGTTCCCAGTCCTTTTCCGTGAGGCGGCCGATATCGATGAGCACGAGCGGGCTGTGGCGCAGACGGCTCCGGCTGTGGATGTACTGCGCAAAGCGGTCCTTGCCGGTGCCGTAATCGCCCTCAATGAGCACGGGCGCATCGAGCGCGGCGTACTGCTCGCACATGGCGCACAGGCGTTCCGCGGCCTCGTTGCTGCCGAGATAGTATTCGAGCGGGTTGCTGTTGAGCGCGCCGTCTGCGCCGGAGGAGAGATCACAATAGCGGATCGCCTGCCGCCCGCCAAGCAGCGAGGCGGCGCGGGAGATCGAAAACACGGCAAACTCCTCCCCGCCGGAGGCGAGGAGCCGCCCGCGCAGCGTAAATGTTTCGTTGCCGAGCCGCCGGGTGAGCTTCACGGCGCTGCGGGCGAGGACATGGGAGACGTGCTGGCGCATCGCGTCGGCGAGCTCCGGCGGTGTGGGGTCAAGCGTGGAGAAAACTTCCCGCCCGTCGGGCGAATATACGGCGCAGCCGCGCTCGTCGGAGACGATCAGATCGTGCAGCAGCGCCGCGCGCCGGTCGAGCGCCCGGTAGCGCTGGCAGATATCCTTGGCGGTGTTGATCGCCGATTCGATGCTCTCCATCCCGGAGACGATCAGCAGCCCGTGCATTCCGTATTCCTGCGCGCACGTCGCGGAGATCATGTCGCCGACAATGATGCGCGTCCCGCCGTCGCGCAGCGCGGCGAGCCTTTCGCGGCACTCTTGGGGGCTGCGGATCGTGACGGTGGGGATGGAAAACTGCATGATCTCGCAGAGCTTTTCCGCCGGGTGCGTGATGCTCGGATAGCCGACGATCGCAAAATCGTCGCCCATGCCCTGTGCGAGACGGATCGTTCGCAGGATATCGTAAGCCGAAGGGACGATATCACAGATGGGGATGTCCATGTGCCCGCGGAGCGCATCGGCGGTGCCGCCGCGGGAGATCACCGCGTCGATGCCGCGCCCGCGGTTATCGAGCGCGGTTTTCAGCCCGTCGTCCAGATTGCCGGTCTGGATGATGAGCTCCACATCGCTGCGCTGCGCAGCAATGTTCGTCATGAGATGGTACATCCCTTCGTAGGGGGCAATGCAGAGAAAGCGCAGCTTTTTCATTTCCGAAGCCTCCGTGCATTTGTTATCTGTTTTTAAAATAAAACAAGTTGGAATATAACGCAAGTGCTTTATTTTTAAACAACATCTTAACGCGGCCAAACCAAACGGGAAAAATGCTCCGTTTTTGTGCATAAGAGCTAAAAAACAGGGCGTTAATTTAGTATCTGGTGGCAGAATGAAGCGACGAAGAAAAATAATGTTTCAAAATACAACATAAATGACTCGCCAGCAGCTTTAAAGAGGCCGGAGCGCTCCTTTATAATCGAAGCATGAAAGCTGCAGGGCATTATCCCCGAAAGAAAAAGGAGGCGCACCGCAAACGATGATCCAGATTCTTGTTCTTGCCGACGATGTGACCGGTGCGCTGGACGCCGGGGTCAAGTTTTCCGACGCGGGTCTGAAAACGAAGGTGTCCCTCCTTTCAAAGATCGAAGCGGCGGACACGGATGCAAGCGTGCTTGTGCTGTGCGTGCCGACGCGCCACGAAGCGCCGGAGGCGGCGTACCGGCAGGTGCGTGCCCTCTCGCAGCGCGCCGCAGAGCTGGGTATCGGCTGCGTCTTCAAAAAGACCGACTCAGCGCTGCGCGGCAACATCGGCGCGGAGCTTGCCGCGGTATTGGACGGCAGCGGCGCAAGCGAACTGTTCTTCATCCCGGCGCTTCCGGCCATGAACCGCGTAACGATCCACGGAATTCACTATATCGACGGCGTACCGGTACACGAGAGCGTATTCGGCGCCGATCCGTTTGAGCCTGTAACGGAAAGCTTTATCCCCGCGCTGCTGGAAAAGCAGCTCCCTGCACCCGTCGAAATCCTCACCGGCGCGACTCCTCCCGCGCCGGTGGCGGCGGGCAGGCGGATCACCGTTCTCGACTGCGAAACGGAGACCGGGATGGAAGCGCTGACCCGGACGCTTCTCGACGAAGGACGGCTTCACGCTGTCGCCGGGTGCAGCGGGCTGGCGGAGGCGCTGGCCACCGCGCTGAGCTGCCAGGCCGCTGAAACGGAGGCGGAGCCGGAGAGCGAGCGGCTCACCGTTGTGTGCGGAAGCATGAACCCGATCTCACTGGAACAGGTGGCTTACGCAGAAAAAACGCTCTTCCGATCCGTCAGCGTTCCGGTGGAGCGGCTGCTGGAAACCGGGCTCGAGAGCGCCGAGGGCGAAGCCTTCCTTGATGCGCTCTGGACGCAATACAGTGAAAGCGAGCATCTTCTCATCGATACGGGCGCCGCGAACGCCGCGCACGGCGAGCTCGGCGAGGAAATGGGCAAGCGCGTTGCCTCGCTCCTCGGCGCGATACTCAAAAACCTTCTCGACCGGGGCGCGGCCTCCCGCCTCATGATCATCGGCGGCGACACGCTCCTCGGCTTCATGGACGCCATCGGCTGCCGGGAGCTCTCCCCGCAGCGGGAAGTTCTGCAGGGCGTCGTTGAATCGGAATATATCTACCGCGGTGTCCGCCACTCGGTCCTTTCCAAGTCCGGCGGCTTCGGGCAGACGGATATTCTCCTCCGGCTCGAATGCGAAGCGCCGGTGCATGTATAATAGACGAAAGGAACGGGTTGAATATGGATAAGTACAATATGGTTCTGCCGCGCATCACCTACAGCGGCGTGGATGCGCTGGAAAATCTCCGCCAGGTCGTCGCAGGCTGCAAAAAGGCCGCGATCTTCACCGACAAGGGCATTCTCGGCGCGGGTCTTGTGGATCTGCCGCAGGAGATCGTCCGCTCCGCCGGTGCGGAGACCGTGATCCTCTCGGATATCCCCGCCGAGCCGAGCTACGGCGCGGTGCAGACGCTGGTTGACGAGTTCCGCACGCTGGGCGCGGATATCATCATCGCCATCGGCGGCGGCAGCGCGATGGACACCGCGAAGCTCGCGAGCATCCTTGTGACCGACGAATACACGGTGCACGACCTGCTCGATGATCCTCTCCGCGGCAAGAAGACGGTGCAGACCTGCTTCATCCCGACGACCGCCGGAACCGGCTCCGAGGCGACGCCGAACGCCATCGTCGCCGTGCCGGAGAGGGAACTGAAGATCGGCATCGTGAACCCGGCCATGGTTCCCGACTATGTTATTCTCGATGCGCGCATGATCAAGAATCTGCCGCGCAAAATCGCTGCGGCGAGCGGCGTGGACGCCATGGCGCACGCCATCGAGTGCTTCACGAGCAATAAGGCAAACCCCTTCAGCGACACCTTCGCGCTCGACGCCTTTGACCGCATTCTCAACAACATCGAGCGCGCCTGCGACGATCCCGAAGCGCTCGACGCCAAGCGCGAGATGCAGATCGCCGCGTTTTACGGCGGCATCGCCATCACCTGCTCCGGCACGACGGCGGTGCACGCGCTGAGCTATCCGCTCGGCGGCAAATACCACATCGCCCACGGCGTATCGAACGCCATCCTTCTCATGCCGGTCATGCGCTTCAACGAGCCGGCCATCCGCCACAAGCTGGCGCAGGCCTACGACCGCGCGGTGCACGGTGAAAAGACCTGCACCACCGACGAGGAGAAGAGCGCCTGGATCATCAACCGCATGGGCGAGATCGTAAAGCATCTCGATATCCCGACCGATCTTTCCCAGTGGAACGTTTCGCGCGACGATCTTGAGCCGCTCGTCGAAGCGGGCATGAGCGTGCAGCGCCTGCTGGTGAACAATATGCGCCCCGTAACGCCGGAGGACGCGAGAAACATTTATCTCCAGATCCTCTGACACAGCGGAAAGGAAAGAAAAACCATGGGCAATCCTTCTCTTCACGGCATCGTTCCGCCGATCATCACTCCGATGAACGCGGACGAGAGCATCAATATCCCCGAGCTGCGCCGCCAGATCGAGCGGCAGATCGCGGGCGGCGTTCACGGCATCTTCTGCTTCGGCACAAACGGCGAGGGCTACATCCTCTCTCTCAAGGAAAAGGAAGAGATCCTCGAAGCGACGATCGACCAGGTGGCCGGGCGCGTCCCGGTGTACGCCGGTACGGGCTGCATCTCCACGGCGGACACGGTGTATATGAGCCGCCGCGCCGAGGAAATGGGTGCGGACGTGCTCTCCATCATCACGCCGAGCTTCGCTCTGGCGAGTCAGGAGGAGCTTTACCGCCACTATACCGAGGTGGCAAAGCATGTGCATATCCCCGTTGTTCTCTATAACATCCCGGCGCGCACCGGGAATAAGCTCCTGCCGGAGACCGTCGCACATCTTGCAAAAGACGTGGATGTGATCCTCGGCGCAAAAGACTCGAGCGGCGATATCGAAAATCTCAAAGCATTTATCCGTGTGGGGCGGGAGCTCGATAAGCCGTTTTCGGTGTTCGCCGGAAACGACGGCGCGATCCTCACCGGCCTTCGCGAAGGCGGCGCGGGCGGCATCGCCGGAAGAGCCAATCTCTATCCCAAGACCGTTGCCGCGATCTACGACAGTTTCATCGCCGGAGATATCGCGCGCGCCGAGAAGTGCCAGCAGCGCATCTCGACGATCCAGCGCGTATTCAAATACGGCAACCCGAATACGATCATCAAAAAGGCCGTCAACCTGCTCGGCTACCCAGTCGGCGAGTGCCGCCGCCCGTTCAACTACCTGTGCGATGAGGGCGTCGCCGAGCTGAAGGCGGTACTGAAGGAAAACGAAGAGCTCGGTCTCTGCTGAGGAGGAAACGATATGAGCACAGCCAGAAAGCCGATCCTCGGCATCACGATGGGCGATCCCTTCGGCAACGGCCCGGAGATCACGGTGCGCGCCCTTGCAGACAAAACCGTGTACGACCGCTGCCGTCCGCTCGTCGTCGGCGACGCCGCCTCGATGGAGTACGCCGCGGCGGTATACAATAAGCTGACCGGCGTATCCGTCCGCATCCACCCGGTAGAGAGCGTGCAGGAAGCGCACTTTCTGTTCGGCGAGATCGATGTGCTGAGTCTCGGCATCGTAAAGGCAGAGAATATCCCCTGCACGCCGGACGAGCCGAAGCCCTTCGGCCTCGGCGCCACAGCGCTCGGCGGCGAGGCGGCGTTTCAGTACGTAAAGCGGGTCATTGAGCTGGCGCTCGCAGGTGAGGTGGACGCGACGGTCACGAACGCCTTGAGCAAGGAAGCCATCAACATGGCGGGACACCATTTCTCCGGCCACACCGAAATTTACGCGCACTACACCAACACCGATAAATACACCATGATGCTCGCGCACGAGGACCTTCGCGTTGTCCACGTTTCCACGCACGTATCGCTGCGTGAGGCGTGCGACCGGGTAAAGAAGCCGCGCGTGCTCGAAGTCATCCGCATCGCGGATGCCGGCTGCCGCGCGCTCGGCATCGAAACGCCGCGCGTCGCCGTGGCGGGGCTCAACCCCCATTGCGGCGAGAACGGCCTTTTCGGCAGCGAGGAAATCGAGGAGATCCAGCCCGCCATCGACGAGGCCATGGCGGAGGGCATCTGCATCCCGGACAAAAAGCCCACGCCGCCGGACACGGTGTTTTCCAAGGCCATCGGCGGCTGGTACGACATCGTGGTGTGCATGTACCACGACCAGGGGCACATCCCCCTGAAGGTCAAGGGCTTTGTGTATAACCGCGAGGAAAAGCATTGGGACGCGGTCGCGGGCGTGAACGTAACGCTCGGCCTGCCCATCATCCGCGCGAGCGTTGACCACGGCACGGGCTTCGGCCACGCCGGAAGCGGCAGCGCAAACGCCCTCAGCCTCGTGAACGCGATGGACTACGCCATCCGCATGGCGAACGCCAAAGCAAAATAACGTAACCCATCCGGCAGCGCCGGAGAATATAAACAAAAAGAAAGGAAAAAGAACAATGAAGAAGACCTTAGCGCTGCTTCTCGCTCTCGCAATGGTGTTTGCCCTTGCCGCATGCGGAAGCACCCAGACCACGCCCGCGCCCGAGGCGACGGAAGCCCCTGCGGCAGAAACCCCGGCTGAGGCCCCCGCGGCGTCGGACGACGGCCTTGTGGAACGGCCGCAGGAGAGCTATATCTGGGGTTCGGCCAGTATGGGCGGCTCCGCTCAGATGGTCATCACCGCCATCGGCACGCTCATCAACGACAAGGATCCGTACCTGAACATCAACGTGCAGTCCACCGGCGGCTCCATGGAGAACCCCCGTCTGCTCCGCGCCGGTGAGATCGACATTGCCCATACCGGCGAGCCCTACAACGCTTACAACGGTCTCGGCCGTTTTGCCGAGGACGGCAAGATGCCGGAGGATACCATGGTTCTTATGAAGACCTATGCTGCCGGTATGTTCTTCGTTGTCAAGTCGGACAGCCCCATTAAGACCATCGACGATATGAAGGGCAAGTCCCTGTATCTCGGACCTCCGGGAGGCGCCGTTGACCAGATCATGCGCCTGCTTGAAGAAGGATACGGCATTACCGAAGAGAACACCAAGTTCGTCATGATGGGCTATTCCGAGAGCATCGACGCACTCAAGGACGGCACGGTGGACGCGGCGGTTGTGCAGTCTGCCGGTTCGCAGCCCGCTTCCGTTACTTCTCAGCTGGATGAGACTTGCGATGTCCGCCCCGTTGCCTTCTCCGAAGAAGTGCTCAAGGAGCTGAACAGCAACTATCCCGACTATGGCTATTACATTCTCAAGGCTGGAACGCTGAAAAACCAGACCGAGGATATCCCCGTGACCTGCACATGGAACACGCAGCTTTGCAACTCCAAGCTCTCCGAGCAGGCGGCCTATGAGATCTGCAAGCTCACGTTTGAAAACATCCCCGAGCTGGCGACGGCGCACTCCCTCTGCGGCGAGCTCGACAAAAACGATCCTCTCTACGGCGTTCCGATGGATATCCCCATCCACCCCGGCGCGGCGAGATACTATGAGGAAATCGGCGTTCTCGGCGATCACATTGTTGGCACCATTAACTGATTGTTGACTTGCGACCGGTAAGCTCTCGAAAACTTACCAAAAAGAGCTTACCGGTTTTTTACAGACACAAGGAGAGATATCCATGAAAAAAAGGGTGAGTTTTGACCAGATAACGACAATTGCGTTTGAAGCCGTGGCAGTTCTCATGTGCTGCTACCATATCCTCTATGCGGTAAAGCCGCAGGTCGCGCCGGTGCAGAACCAGATCATCCATCTCGGCTTTGTTTTGGTGCTGTTTTATCTTCGGGCAATCAAAAACGTTCTGACATCCGAGAAAAAGGGAAAAACACTCCGCATTATCGTGAATGCGGTGCTGATGGCAGTGTCCTTCTATATTGAATACTATCTGTTTGCAAATTACATGAAGTTGGTCAACAGCATGGGCGTGTATACGCTCTTCAACTTCATGATCGGGCTGATGCTCTGCCTTGTGCTGATGGACTCGGTCATCCGCGGCTTCGGCAAAGCGTTGGCGATCATATATGCGGTTTTTATGGCTTACGCCTACTTCGGCAAATATATCCCCGGCTTCTTCCATCATAACGGCTTCTCGTGGCAGCGGATCATCGCCTCGGTCACAACGAACTTTACCGGCGTATTCGGCCAGGTGCTGGATGTTTCGGCGTCGTTCATCACGCTGTTCATGATCTTCGGCGGCCTGCTGGAGGCGAGCGGCGCGGGCAAGTTTTTCGTGGACATCGCCCTTGCCATCGGCGGACACACCCGCTCCGGCCCCGCGCAGGCGGCAGTGCTGGGCAGCTGCCTTGTTGGCTCAATCAACGGCAGCGCCGTGGCCAACGTCGCCACAACCGGCGTATTTACGATCCCCATGATGAAGGAACGCGGGTACGAGACGAAATTTGCCGGTGCGGTTGAGGCCGTCGCCTCCACCGGCGGACAGATCATGCCGCCCGTTATGGGCTCCGGCGCATTCATCATGGCGGGCATTCTCGGCGTGAGCTATTCCAAGATCGCCATCTCCGCCATCATCCCTGCCCTGCTCTATTATCTGACAGCGGGTATAACGGTGCATCTCCACGCGCTCAAAAACAACATGCAGCCCCTGCCCCCGGAGCAGCGCGTGGATATCCGCAAGGTATTCAAAGAGGGCTGGTACAACAGCATCCCCATCATTGCGGTATTCTATATGCTCATCAGCGGCATGTCCGTGGCGAGAGCGGGCTACTGGGGCATTCTCTCCACGATCCTTGTGTATCTCGTTTCGCAGTCGGTGAAAACAAAATCGTTCTTCCTTCTGAAAAAAGACTTCTGGGTATTTCTGAAAAATGCGTTTGTCTCCGGCGCGGCGAACACGATCACCGTGGCGACGGCGTGCGCCGTAATGGGCATCGTTGCGCAGATCGTGAACATCACCGGCCTTTCGCTCAAGATCGTCTACCAGCTCAAGGTCATCGCGGGCAGCGCCCCGTTCATCGCGGTGCTTCTCACGGCGCTCATCTCCATCTTCTTCGGCATGGGCGTGCCGACCACGGCGTCGTATGTCATGGTGGCGATCATTGCCGCGCCCGTCCTCATCGACTTCGGCTTCTACCCCATCGCCGTGCATCTGTTCATTTTCTACTATGCGATCCTCGCCAACATCACCCCGCCCATCGCCACGGCAGCGCTGGTCGCTTCCCGCATGGCGGACGCGGATTATATGGAGACAGGTTGGCAGGCGGTGAAGATCGGCATAACGGGCTTCCTCATCCCCTTCGCGTTCATCTATCATACGGAGCTTCTGATGAACGGCTCGGTGGGCAGCATCCTGTTCACCTGCCTTATGTCCGTCCTCGGCGTAACGGCCATCGCCATCGTGAGCGAAAAATGGTTCCTCACCAAGGTCAATGTCTGGGAGCGGATCGTGTTCCTTATCTGCGGCGCGCTGATGTTCTGGCCGGAGCATATCACAAGCATTATCGGCCTGGTGCTCTTCGCCGTCATGGTTATCGAGCAGAAGCGCAAAGCGTCCAGACATAAACTGGCGGAAGGAAAGTAAGCATGGGTATTGCCGAGAAATATCCGGTGATCGTCGCCGGAGGCGGGCCGTCGGGCATTATGGCGGCGCTCGCCAGCGCGAAAAACGGCGCAAAAACGCTCCTTGTGGAAAAGGCGGCCTTTCTGGGCGGCACCGCAACGATCTGTAAGATCGGCCCGATAGCCCCGTTCCACTTCGGGGACGAGCAGGTTGTAAACGGCCTTCCGCAGGCGTTTATCGAGGAGCTTGTAAAGCATGGCGGCGCAACGGGACACATGAAATGCCTGAACCCCTACGGGACGGGCGTGTACGTCTGCGTGTACAGCCACGAAATTTATAAGTATGTTGCGCAGAAAATGCTCACGGATGCGGGCGTGGATATCCTCTTCTATTCCGAAATACGCGAAGTCCTCAAAAGGGAGAACAAGGTCTGCGGCGTGAAGATCGGCAGCCGCTTCGGCGGATACACGGTCGCAGCGGATGTGGTCATCGATGCGACCGGCGACGGCGACGTGGCGGCGCTGGCCGGGGAAGGCTACGAATATGGCGACGGCCTCGGCGGCACGCAGCCCTCCTCCGCCATGTTTGAAATGGCAAACGTCGATACGGAGCGGCTGTACCGCTATGTGCTGGACAATCTGCAGGATTTCGGCCGGCTCTCGGACATGGTTCCGTTCGTTGATTCCCCGTTCAGGGATAATCACTATTTCGTCGTGCAGGGGTACCAGTCTCTGGTCGATAAGGCCGTCGCGAGCGGCGAGCTCAAATTCGGCCGCGAAAATGTCCATACGACGACCGGCCTGTATCCGGGCATCATGCATTTCAACACCGCGCGCATCAGCAACTATGATACGCTCTCTCTCAAAGGGCGCAGCGACAGCGAGATTGACGGCAGAAACCAGATCGAATCCATCGCCGAATTCATGGTAAAGCGTGTCCCTGGCTACGAACATGCCTACATCAGCTCGACGGAAAACGAAGTTGGTGTCCGCGAGTCGCGCCACATCCACGGCGTATATACGCTGCAGGCCGAGGATATCTTCAACCAGCGGAAATTTCCCGATGTTATCGCCCGCGGCCTGTTTGCCATCGACATCCACGGCGGGAAGCAGACAAGCGCGGTTAAGGGTGCAGGCGGGCTCTGGCGGGAAATCCCCGACGCGTATGACATTCCCTACAGCATCTGCGTTCCGAAAACCGTTGACGGACTGCTTCTGGCAGGCCGGTGCGTATCGGCGGATCACATCCCGTTCTCGTCCATCCGCACGCAGGGCTCGCTGATGGCATACAGTCAGGCGGTCGGCGCTGCCGCGGCGCTCTGCGTCCGCCATGGCGTTGAGCCGAGAGCGCTGGATGTGCGGGAGCTTCAGTCCGTTCTGGTGGAAATGGGTGCGTCCCCGTGGCGCGACGAAGAGAAAAAGCGGCGGCAGGAAGAGCGTGCGGCGCAGGTCGTCCGCGAATATCTCAAGCGTCACGATACGCTCATCACCCCCGAAAAATATCTCGCGCCGTACAGAGACTGATATAAAACGGAACGAAAAACGCACGCCGTGCGTTCTTCGTTCCGTTTTCGTGCGTTTATTGGTGCGTTTTTGCTTTCTACGAACTCAAATGCAAAAAAGCGCCATCCGGCTGGATGGCGCTTTTTGTATGCAATAAACTGGGTGATCAGCGCTTGCTGAACTGCGGAGCGCGGCGGGCGGCCTTGAGACCGTACTGCTTTCTGCCTTACGGTCGAAAACTATTGATTTTACTGGGAGTTTTAAGATTTCGAGCCTCAGTTAACCG
>CAKSWA010000055.1 GCA_934511165.1 uncultured Oscillospiraceae bacterium
ACGGAAGTTACCACCGTCAAACGATGCAATCTCCCGCTTCACCGCATAATACGCCCTGCTTCTTCGCACAGGCGCTCCGTTAGAATAACAAAATTCCCCCTTGTTGTCAAGGGGGAATATCCAAAGATCGCAAAGATTTTTTGGGGATTTCTCCGAATTTTCAAAAGGCGGAAAATCCGGCTCAGCCGCCGTCCGTGCGGACGCTGAAATGCATGAAATCACGGCTCGACTGCCAGGAGCCGCCCCAGCCCCAGCCGTAGGCGGCGAAGGCTTTCACAACGCTTCCGCCCGCGGCGATGGAGTACGGGCTTGCCTCGGTGAGAGAGCCTGCCCACTCGCTCTTTTCGCTGCCGAGCGGCCACCAGCCCTTCCCTGTTGTGACCTTCACCGCGCCGTTTTCGCGCTCGGCGGCGCAGTTCCAGTCGGGGTTGATGTCGATCGCTGCGCCCCAGGCGTGGCGCAGCTTGTCCGTGCAGCGCAGTCCGCCGACAGAGGCGATCGGGAATTTCTCCTCGTCCTCAAAGATGCGCTGGAAGATTTCGTACACGTCCGCGGCGAGGTATTTATGTACCGTGAGCGTGAGCGTGCCCTGCGTTTTCGTGCCATCCGGCTGAAGCTGCCAGACGTTCACCGTCACGTCCCGCATATAGGGCGCCGCTTCCTCGGCCGAGGCAAAGTACGTTTTGTTCTCGTCGCCGAAGAGGAGCTTATTCAGTTTGCCGCGCGGCTCGTTGCTGTTGATGAGATAGCCGTTCTCGCGCGCCCAGATCATGAACGGCTGCATGCCGTTCGGCGCATCGGCGAGGCGGTAGGGGTTGCTGTCGGTAAGATCGACGGGAGAACGCTTTTCCGGATCGAGCAGGCGCACCATAACGGCGCTCGCCTGCGCGCGGGTGAGCATGCGTTCGCCGCAGAAGGAGCCGTCCTCCGCCCCGGCGGTATTCTTCATGCCGTTGATGATGCCCTTGGCGTACACCTGCGCCACCGCGGCGCGGTACGCCTCCGGGATATACGCCCAGTCCGGGATTTTGCGCGCCGCGCCGGTCGTCACGGCTTCGGTCTCGCCGCGCACCTTGGCAAGGAAGTTGCGAATCATCACGGCCATTTCGTAGCGCGTGGTCTTTGCCTGCAAGGCGTCGAACGTGCAGGGAATGTCCAGCCCTTCGAGCACGCCGTTTTCCGAGAGCTTCGCCCAGTACTCCTCCGCCCAGTGCTTGCCGGGCAGTTCTTTTTTGTACGAGAGATCGGCGCTCGCGGCGAGCATTTTCATGAACTCGCTCCGCCGTAGATAGCCCGTCGGGCGGAACGTTCCGTCCTCAAAGCCGTTGACGATGCCCTTTTCGACGCAGGCATCGACATACTCCGTGTACCATTCGTCCCCCGGTACGTCCGGGAAGGCGGCAAACGCCGGCGCGGTGAGCATCGGTACGAGCAGGCACACGCACAAAAGCGCCGCTGCGATTCTCTTTCTCATAGACTGATCCTCCGCGGGTCTCGTCGGTTTTAAAAATCAGAAATCAAAGAAGAACGGCATCATTTCCGAGAGCTTGTGGCTCACGAAGCTTCCGTCGTCTTTGGCACAGAGCACGGTCATGTGCTTGGAAAACTCCTGCAGAAACTGGCGGCACGAGCCGCAGGGATAGCAGTATTCCTGGCTGTTTCCCCAGATGGCGATGCGGACAAAGTCGCGGTGGCCGCTGCTCACGGCCTTCACCGCTGCGGTGCGCTCGGCGCAGATCGTGTCGCCGTAGGCGGCGTTTTCCACGTTGCAGCCTGTGAATATGGTGCCGTCACTGCACTCGAGCGCCGCGCCCACCGGAAATTTCGAGTACGGCACATACGCATATTCGGCAGCCTTTTTTGCCATGTCCATCAGTTCCTGATCGGTCATATCCGTTCGCTCCTTTTTCCGCTCAGCCGATGTTGATCGACCAGGCGGTAATATTATTGAATACGTCGTACTGGTTCGGCGACATGCCGGAGATCACGCCGAGATGGGAGATAACGTCGCGCGTTTCAAAGCACACCGGCAGGATAATGGTGGTCGTCGCGAGGTATTGCAGCCAATCGCTCACGGCCTGCGCACGGTCATCGTCCTTCGCGCCGAGATAGTTTTCGGTGAGCAGCGTAAGCTCCTGATCATCCCAGCCGCCGTAGTTGAGGGTGTTGTCCTCCTCCCAGTCGCCGGAGATCAGCGTGAGGATGTTCCAGTCGCCGGTCAGGGCGACCTCGGCGAGATACATATCGACGGGGATTTCCGGTTCATCCTTGCTCGAATCGACATAGCCGGTGCGAAGCGCCGCGAGATAGTCCTTCCACGTGAGCTCACGCAGATTAACGCCCAGCCCGATCGCCTCCATATCATCGGCGATCTTCCGCGCCTCCTGCACTTTGGCGGCGTTGTCGGCACAGACGACAAAGTTGAGTTCAATGTCCACCTTCATGCCGGACAGAGCAAATTCGAGCATCCCGTCGGCATCCAGATCGCGGCAGCCGCCGCGCTCAAGCTCGGTGAGACAGCGCGAGGGATTATAGGAAAACTGCGAGGCGAGCTCGGTATCGTACAGCGAGCTGTTCGGATGGATCGGAAGCGCCGTCGCCACGGCGTTTCCGTCGAGCGTGTCCGACACGATCCGGTCGCGGTCAACGATCCAATTCATGGCGTAGCGGTAGGCGTCGTAGCGGAAGAAGGTGCTTTCGCTGTTGAAGCCGATGAAGTGGAGGTTCGAGGTGGTGATCACGCGCTTTTCGTTCTTGCCGCCGTAGCCCATGTTGTAAATGCCGGTCGGGTCGTTCACGACAAGATCGACGAGGCCGCTTTCAAACTCGGTAATGAGTTCCTCCATGCCGCGGTAGGCGCGCAGCTGCACCTCGTCCACGGGGAGATTTTCGCTTCCCTCATAGGAATCGAACTTCATGAGCGCCGTATGGTCATCGTTGTACATATACGGCCCCGATCCGACGGGAACATCCTCGTTGACGGAGCCGGATTTGATGACCGGAATGCTCATGCGCTGCGGGAGCTGCGCGTTGTCCGCGCCTTCCACGGCGAGATACACCTCGCCGTTATAGGCGCTGGAATACACGCGCCCGATCTGCTGCTGCAAATGCTTGTGTCTCTCGCTCGTGAAGATGCAGGACACAGAGTATGCCACGTCCTGCGCGGTGAGCGTGGAGCCGTCGTGCATCGGGATGCCTTCCTTCACCTTGAGCACCCACACGCCCGCGCTGCCCTCGTTTTTGGAATAGTACCAGTCCGAGAGGATGCGCGATGTTACGTTGAAGTTCTCGTCAACCTCGAAGAGCCGGTCGTACACGAGACAGTCCACAAGCTGGTTGAGCGTGCTCTGCGTCTTGACGGGGTTAAGGCTCTCCTCATAATCGAGCGAGAGGGAAAACACGTCGTCCGCAGCGTCGCCGAACGTGAGCGTCTGGCCGGATACGGTTGCCGCGCCGTCGGCGGCAGGGTCCGGGGTGGCTTCCGGCCCCGCAGCAGTCTCGCCGCACGCGGCAAGAGAAAATACCATCGCCGCGGCAAGCAGCAGGGCAAAGATTCTATTATATTTCATAGGCGATACCTCAAAGCATGATCACAGACGCCATCGTGCCGCGGCGGCCCTTCGTGGCGCGGTGCGACCAGTACACATCCTGCATGCACATTGTGCAGTCCGGCGACACGTCAATGTGCTCCGGCGCGAGACCGAGCTGCAAAAGCCGCCGGCGGTTCGTTTCCTTGAGATCGACAAGGAATTTCCCCTCGACGCCCTCCTCCGGCGGGCAAAGCCCCTCGGCGTCGCTCCCGAGCAGGGCGTGCACCGCCTCCGGCACTTCCGGGCCGGTTTCAAAGCAGCAGCGGGAGATGGCGGGGCCAATGGCCGCGCGGATGTTTTCCGCTCTCGCGCCCATGTTCTCCATGGCATGCACGGCGGAGCCCATCATGTCGGCGACCGTTCCCTTCCAGCCGCTGTGCGCGGCGGCGACAATGCCCGCTTTCGGGTCATGGAACAGCACCGGCACGCAGTCGGCCGTCCACACGCAAAGCGGCACGTCCTTCCGGTCGGTGATGAGGCCGTCGCAGTCCTCGGGCTTGTGCGGCAGCGGCGGGAGAGCGCGCTCGGCCTCCGTCACATACCGGAGCACCGTGCCGTGTACCTGCCGCGTGAAGCAAAAGCCCTCGGCGGGAAACTCCGCCGCGGCACGGAAGCGCTGCCACAGCGCGCGTACGCGCTCCTGCCGCTCCTCGCTCTCCCACTCGGGGTCGGGCTTTGAGCTGAACGGAAAATCCCCAACGTCTCCGAGCCGCCGCGAGAAGAGGTGCTTCGCGCCGATCACGTCGGACGTGACCCATTGGATGTTGTCTTTTTCACAGAGTGTAAATGCCATAGCTGATTCCTTTTCGGGCGTGCGGCGGGAACCCCATCAGTCAGCCTCACGGCTGCCAGCTCCCCTATTAGGGGAGCCAAGTCCGTTTTTCAGCGTCTTACTTGCCTCCCCTCGCCAGGGGAGGTGGCAAAAACGAAGTTTTTGACGGAGGGGTTTTCCCCCGCACATTTATAAATGTATAACCTTACTGGTTTCTGCCGCAGCAGTCCTTATACTTCATCGGCAGGCCGTTCGGGCGAAGCTTGCCGCACGGGCAGGGATCGTTCCGGCCGGGCTTTTTGACCTTTTTGACCGGCTGCTTGCGCACGGAGGCGTCACCCCCGGCGTTCGCCACGGCGTTTTTCGTCACGCTCTTGCGCTCAACGCGCTCCTCCTTGCGGACGCGGACGGTGTAGATGCGGCGCACGACCTCGGCGCGGATGCCCGCAATCATCGCCTCGAACATATCGAAGCCTTCCTTTTTGTAGGCATCGATGGGCTTGATGTTGCCGTAGCCGCGCAGGCCGATGCCGCGGCGGAGGTTGTCCATGGCGTCGATGTGATCCATCCAGTACTCATCCACGACGCGCAGCATGATAACGCGCTCAAGCTCGCGCATGAGCGGCGTGCCGTCCGGCATGGGACCGAAGGCCTCCTCGCGCCTGGCGTACACGTCCGCGGCGATGGCGGCGAGCGTTTCGTTGAGCTCCTCCACGGTCATGCCGTCGTGGTAGACGACCTCGCCCGGCCGTACAAAGAGACGGGTAAGCGGCGCGATGCGTTCGTTCAGATCGTTCTGGTTCTCCGGCGGGACGTTGCCGGCCGCCTCGGCGATCGTGTCGCGCACCATGCCCTGGATGTTCTCGCGGATGTCCTCGCCATCGAGCACCTTGCGGCGCTGCTCATAGATGAGATTGCGCTGCACGTTCATAACGTCGTCAAATTCAAGCGTGCTCTTTCGCGCCTGGAAGTTGCGGCTCTCCACGGTTTTCTGCGCCTGTTCGAGAGCGCCGGTGAGCATTTTGTGCTCGATGGGCGTGTCCTCGTCGACGCCAAGGCTCTCAAACACATTGATGAGCCGCTCGGAGCCGTAAAGACGCATAACATCGTCCGTCAGCGCGAGGAAGAAGCGGCTCTCGCCGGGGTCGCCCTGGCGGCCGCTTCGGCCGCGCAGCTGGTTATCGATACGGCGCGATTCGTGCCGCTCGGTGCCGAGGATGTAAAGACCGCCCGCGGCGCGCACCTTCTCGGCCTCCGCGCTCGTCACAGCCTTGTGCTCGGCCATCTTCTCGCGGAAGAGGGAGCGCGCTTCGAGGATCGTTTCGTCTTCGGTTTCGGCGTAGCCGGTCGCCTCGCTGATCGTGTCCTCGTCATACCCGGCGCGGCGCAGATCGGACTTGGCCAGATATTCCGGGTTGCCGCCGAGCATGATATCGGTGCCGCGGCCGGCCATGTTCGTGGCGATCGTCACCGCGCCGAGCTTGCCCGCCTGCGCGACAATCTCCGCTTCCTTTTCGTGGTGCTTGGCGTTGAGCACGTTGTGCGGCACGCCCTGCTTCCGGAGCAGGGACGAGATGTACTCGCTCTTTTCAATGGAGATCGTGCCGACGAGCACGGGCTGTCCCTTGGCGTAGCACGCCTTGATCTGCTCGATGATGGCGCGGTCTTTGCCGGCCTGATTCTTATAAACAACATCGTTCCGGTCAATGCGGATGACGGGCTTGTTCGTCGGAATCTCGACGATATCGAGCGCGTAGATCGACTGGAACTCCTCCTGCTCGGTGAGCGCGGTGCCGGTCATGCCGGAGAGCTTGCCGTACAGGCGGAAGTAGTTCTGGAACGTGATCGTGGCGAGGGTCTTGTTCTCCTTCTGCACGTCCACGTGTTCTTTGGCCTCGATGGCCTGATGCAGGCCCTCGGAGTACCGGCGGCCGAGCATAAGGCGGCCGGTGAATTCGTCGACGATGATGATCTCGCCGTCTTTAACAACGTAGTCAATGTCTCGCCGCATGACGCCGTGCGCCTTGAGCGCCTGATTGATGTGGTGCGAGAGTGTGGAGTTTTCCATGTCGGCGAGATTTTCGAGGTTGAACGCTGCCTCCGCCTTCGCGATGCCGCGGGCGGTGAGCGTGGCGGTGCGCGCCTTTTCATCGACAATGTAGTCGGCGTCGATATCGTCGGACTCCTCTTCCTTCTCGTCCACGGATGCGACGACGAGCTTCTTGAGCCGCGAAACAAAGTCGTCCGCGCGGCGGTAGAGGTCGGTGGACTCGTCGCCCTGACCGGAGATGATGAGCGGAGTGCGCGCCTCGTCGATGAGGATGGAGTCCACCTCGTCCACAATGGCAAAGGCGTGGCCGCGCTGCACCATGTCCTCTTTGTAGAGCGCCATGTTGTCGCGCAGATAGTCAAAGCCCATCTCGTTGTTCGTGCCGTAGGTGATGTCCGCGGCGTAAGCGGCGCGGCGCTCCGCGCCGGTGAGGCCATGGACGATGAGGCCGACCTTCAGCCCCATGAAGCGGTGCACCTTGCCCATCCATTCGCTGTCGCGCCGGGCAAGATAGTCGTTCACGGTGACGATGTGCACGCCCTCGCCCGTGATGGCGTTCAGGTACGCCGGAAGCACGGCAACAAGCGTTTTGCCCTCGCCGGTTTTCATCTCCGCGATGCGCCCCTGATGCAGCACGATGCCGCCGATGAGCTGCACGCGGAAGGGCTTCATGCCCAAAACGCGCCAGCTCGCCTCGCGCACGGCGGCAAACGCCTCCGGCAGCAGGTCGTCCAGCGTCTCGCCGCTCTGGTAGCGCGCTTTGAATTCCTCGGTCTTGGCGCGCAGAGCCTCGTCGCTCAGCGCGGCATATTCATCGCTCAGCGCCTCGATCCTGTCGACGATCGGGAGAAGCTTTTTCACTTCCCGCTCGCTGCGGGTGCCGAACAGTTTATCAATAATACCCATGGTTTCGCCTTTCCTTCTCCGCCGCCGGGGCAGAGATAGTTATACTATTTTAAACTATATCACATTCCCCCCCGAAAAAAAAGAGGAATTTCGCTCTTTTCGGGTTTGAACTGCGGAGGGAAATGATGTATACTGTAAAATAGAATATTATGGACTGCTGCAAAGGAGGTCTGCATATGGAGGAGCACGGCACCGTGAAGGGACGCCGCCGCCACGTATTCGTCTGGAAGGCGCTGCGCCCGCTCGCCAGGCTCATCTGCTGGATCAAATTCGGCTTCACAAGCGAGATTTCGCGCGCCAAGGGGCCGTACCTGCTCGTGAGCAACCATGTCACGAACTGGGATCCCATCCTCGTTGCGTGCAGCTTCCCGGAGCAGACATACTTTGTCACGAGTGAGCATCTGCTCCGAGCAGGGTTTGGCGGGAAGCTTGTGGCGTGGCTGCAGGCCCCCATCCCCCGCCAGAAGAGCGGGAACGCCGCGAGCACCGTTCTCACGATGATGCGCTATCTCCGCCGCGGGATGAACGTATGCGTCTTCCCAGAGGGCAACCGCACGTGGGACGGCGTAACAGCGGAATTTCTCCCCTCGATCGGCAAGCTTGCGCGCTCGAGCGGCGCATCGCTCGTCACCTATAAGCTCACGGGCGGCTATTTTGCCAGCCCCCGCTGGGCGGGCAACTCCATCCGCCGCGGCAAAATGCACGGCGCGGCAGTGCGCGTATACTCTCCCGAAGAGCTTCGCGCAATGAGTCCGCAGGAAATTAACGAGCACATCGTCTCCGACCTTTACGAGGACGCCTACGCGCGCCAGCGGAAAAACCCCGTGCGCTTTGAGGGCAAGGCGCTCGCCGAGCACATGGAGCGGCTGCTCTTCCTCTGCCCGCGCTGCGGGCGGATGCACACGCTCCAGAGCCGGGACGATACCGTCCGCTGCTGGAAGTGCGGCTTTTCGTTCCGCTATCTGCCGACGGGCTTTCTCACCGGCGAGGACATCCCCTTCGATAATCTCCGCGACTGGACGCGCTGGCAGAAGGGCGAGATCGTCCGGCTGTGCGACGAGGCGGAGGATAAGCCCATTTTCACCGACACCGACGTACGCGTTGATACGGTCGTTTCCGGCAGCGGCACGAAGCTTCTCGGCCGCGGCGACATGCGCCTTTTCCGCGATACGTTCGAGCTGCCGAAGGCGGAGATCCCCGTTTGCGATATCACCGGCGTGTCGCTCATGGGGCCGCAGGATCTTTACATCAGCGCCGGGGACACGCACTATGTCATCCGCAGCAGCACCATCCACTGCATGGTAAAATACCTTACGGCACTCTCGCATCTCAACGGCGACGTGCATTACGGCGAGTAATAGACCGGGGAGAAATAGAAAATGAGAAAGATTGGCTTTGACAACGACCAGTACGTCCGGCTCCAGTCGGAGCGCATCCGCCAGCGCATCAACAAATTCGGCGGTAAGCTCTATCTTGAGTTCGGCGGCAAGCTTTTTGACGATTTCCATGCCTCGCGTGTTCTGCCGGGCTTCCAGCCGGACAGCAAGATCCGCATGCTCATGGAAATGAAAGCGGAGAGCGAGATTATCGTGGCCATCTCCGCGGACGACATTGAACGCAACAAGCGCCGCGGCGATCTCGGCATTACGTATGATATGGAAGCACTGCGCCTTATCGACGCTTTCCGCGCCTGCGGGCTGTATGTCGGCGGTGTGTGCATCACGCACTGCCGCGAACAGGGCGCGGTGTCCCAGTTCCAGAAACGGCTCGAAGCGCTCAACGTGCCGGTCTACCGCCACTATCTCATCCCCGACTACCCCGCGAATCTCCCGCTGATCGTCTCGCCCGACGGCTTCGGCAAGAGCGATTTTATTGAGACGACCCGCCCGCTCGTCGTCGTCACCGCGCCCGGCCCCGGCAGCGGCAAAATGGCAACGTGCCTTTCCCAACTCTACCATCACCACCAGCGCGGCGAGCGCGCCGGGTATGCAAAGTTTGAGACGTTCCCGATCTGGAATCTCCCGCTCAACCACCCGGTCAATCTCGCCTACGAGGCGGCGACTGCCGATCTGGACGATGTGAACATGATCGACCCCTTCCATCTCGAAGCCTACGGCGAAAAGGCGGTCAACTATAACCGCGACGTGGAAATCTTCCCCGTGCTCAGCGCGATCCTGACGCGCATTCTCGGCGAGAGCCCGTACAAGAGCCCCACGGACATGGGCGTGAACATGGCCGGGTACTGCCTCTGCGACGACACGGTGTGCTGCGAAGCCTCCAAGCAGGAGATCATCCGCCGCTGGTACCACACGGCGTGCGAGGTGCGCAAGGGCATGGCGAGCCAGAATGCCCTTATGAAGCTCGAACTTCTCATGAACCGCCTCGGCGTCACATGCAATGACCGCCCCTCCGTCGCCCCGGCGCTTGAAAAGGCGGCGCTCAACGGCGATAAGCCCGCCATGGCGATGGAGCTGCCCGACGGACGCATCGTCACCGGCAAGACGAGCTCGCTGCTCGGCGCGTGCTCGGCGTGCGTCCTCAACGCTCTCAAGGCGCTCGCCGGCATTCCCGACGATGTGCTGCTCCTCTCCCCGGAGATCATCCGCCCGCTGCAGCATCTCAAGGTGGAGCATCTCGGCAACAAGAACCCGCGCCTGCATGTGAACGAAGCGCTTATCGCGCTTGCGGTGTGCGCCGTGAGCGATCCCGTCGCCTCGCAGGCGATGGAAGCGCTCAACGATCTCGCCGGGAGTGAGGCGCACGCAACCGTCATTCTCGCCCGCGCCGACGAAAATACGCTCTCCAAGCTGCACATCAACCTCACCTGCGAGCCGAAATACGAGACGCACAAGCTCTATCACGGCTGACCGAGACGAAAACTTTACCGTCTGCGCCGGATTTTCAAAGTTTTTCTTGCAAGAGCTCTTGACATCCGGCGCGGATAATGGTATGCTCTCATAGCTTGCGGGTGTAATTCAATGGTAGAATACCAGCCTTCC
>CAKSWA010000056.1 GCA_934511165.1 uncultured Oscillospiraceae bacterium
GAATATCCGTCTCGTCCACGCTCACGGTGAGCTTCATGCTCGTATCCGACGAGAGCGTGAGGAGCTTCGTTTCGCCGCTTGTCGCCGTGCTGCCGGAAGAGGACGAGCCGTCTCCGGAGGAATCCGAGCCGTCTGAGCCGTAGGAAGTGTAGGCATTCATCATGCCGCCGTACACCATGCCTCCGCCGCCGGCGGGGGAGTCCGTATTATCGGAGGCAGAGGCTGTTTTGTCGCTGTAGTCAATGGAGGAGACGGAGCCGTCAAACGGCGCTGTCACCGCTCCGGCGCTGTACATGCCGAGCAGCGCCATGAGATCCTCTTCCTTCTCGCGGCGGTCCTTGAGGACGGATTCATAGTTCGCGCTGTAGGCCGTGTCGCGCAGATTGAAGAGATAGTTGCCCGCGTACACCTGCCGGTTCTCGGCGGTGTTTACCGCGGAGACAACGCCCGCGTAGCCGGTGATGCGCAGCGGGTTGTGGATATAGAGCGTGCCGCTGCCGACGGCATTGCCGTCCGCATCCTGCACGCTGGCCGCAGCATCGACCGCCGGGCCGTTGTCGGTGAGGAGGACGGTCGCCTTGCCGCTCTGGAGCTTGTCCACCGTGCCGGGGTACGTCTTTTCGTCTACGGTCACGCTGACCTTGTCGCCCGCGGCGAGAGAGCCGGCGTCGATATCCACGGCCATGTACCCGTCAAGCGAGAGCACCGCGAGAGCGCCGTGCTCCATCATGCAGGCAGAGACGTCGTCATCCTTCTGCGCGTAGACGATCTTCACGCGGCCGTTCACGCCGGTCGTTATGTACGGCTGCACCGTTTCGCCGGTCGCGGCGCGCAGCTGCTCGTCGAGCTTATTGAGCTCCGCCTGCACAGTACTCATCGCGCCCATAACGGAGGAGAGCTCCACCGTGGCGAGCGCGTCGCCCTTCTTCACGGTCTCGCCCGCTTTGACGAGGATCTTTTCGAGCTTCACGCCCTTGGGCAGGACGATCTGCTGCGTGTCCGCGTCGGTGAGCATGCCCGAGCCGGAAACGGTCGTGCTGATGCTGCCGGTCGTGACGGTCGCCTCGCTCACGGTCGGGGCCTTCATGCTGCCGACGGCCTCACGGACCTTTTTCTTTGCCGCGCGCACGCCGAAGAAAATGGCGAGCGCGAGCACCACAACGATCGACACCGTCACAATGATGCGGCGGCGCTTTTTGCGCTGCTTTTCGCGCCGGATCGAGGCGAACAGCGCCTGGTCCCGATCCCCGGACTGCTCCGGGGCGGACGTTACCTTCTTTTCATCCATACGTTTGGTCTCCTATCGTCCTTTGATTTTTCCGGATAGTATATTTCTAAGACGTACCAAAACCGGATTCGGTTCTGTTGCGTGGGTGACAATATGGTAACAAACCCCGCTTTAAGAATAAAGCGAAGTTTGTTTAAAACTTTATTAAATCGTGTCTCACTTCACGATGACGTTTTCCTTTCCGCACTGCTCTTCCAGCTCGGCGACGAATGCCGGGTGGATGAGGCACGGCGCGCCGAGGCGCTTTTTCGTATCCTCCATATAAAGAACGATCCTCTCGTTTCCGGGGAACATCGTGAGCAGAAGCTTTACCCGCCGGCAGAGCGGATGGTCCGCGCTCGGGATGCGCACATAGAGCGTGCGCGGCTTCCCGTCCGGTTTCGCCGCCGGAGGAGCGGGAGAAACGGCGGTGCGGCCCGGCACGTCCAGATCGGAGAGCGGGCGGATGGAGTCTACCATGACCTGCGGCTCTTTCTCGTCGCGCAGGGAGATCTTTCCGCGCACGAGAAGCGGCGCTGCGTCCTGCACATAGCTGCCGCCGGCATCAAGCGCGCGCTGGAACGCCAGAAGCTCCATCGAGCCGGTGTCATCCTCCAACTGAATATAGCTCATGAGGGTGTTATTTCGCGTTGTGCGCGTTTTGTAGCTTGCCACGACGCCCGCGATCAGAACATCCTGCCCGTCGCGGAAGCGCTGGGGGTTCCCCTCGGCAAAGTCGTTCAAAATTGCGCCGATGGCAACTGCGCCGATATCACGCGCCCGGTCGCGATAGTCGTCCATGGGGTGACCGGTGAGATAGAGGCCGGTCGTCTCGCGCTCCATCGTCATGAGCTCCTGCCGGGTAAATTCCGGCACGTCCGGCAGCGGGATGGTGCGGACGCTCTCGCTTTCCGATTCGTCGCCGCCCATACCGAAGAGGTCGAGCTGCCCGGCAATATTTTTGCGGCTGTCGGCGGTGACGCTGTCGATGATCGGTCCTGCGGCTGTGAGCAGCGCGCGGCGCTTGAAGCCGAGGGAATCGAACGCCCCGGCCTTGATGAGCGACTCGACGGCGCGGCGGTTCAAGTCGCGCGGCACCATCCGGCGGCAGAACTCGTCGAGCGTGCGGAACGGCCCGCCGCTCTCGCGCTCGGCCTTGAGCTCTTCGATGAAGCCCCAGCCGATGCCCTTGATGGCGACGAGGCCGAAGCGGATGTTCTCACCCGCGACGGTAAAGTCAGCATCCGACTCGTTCACATCCGGCGGCAGGAGCTTTATGCCCATGTCGCGGCACTCGGCAATATACTCGGCGACCTTCGTGCTGTTATCGAGTACGCTCGTGAGCAGTGCCGCCATATATTCGCGCGGGTGGTGGCATTTCATGTACGCCGTGCGGTACGTGACGAACGCATACGAAACGGCGTGCGCTTTGTTGAAGGCATAGTTCGCGAAATCGACGATCTCGTCGTAGATGCTGCCGGCAACGTCCTCCGGTACGCCGTTTGCAACGCAGCCGGGGATGTTTCGGACCGGATCGCCGTGGATGAAGGCAACGCGCTCGGCATCGATGACGGCGTGCTTCTTCTTGCTCATCGCGCGGCGGATGACATCCGCCTGGCCGAGCGAGTATCCGGCGAGCTCCCGGAACACCTGCTGCACCTGCTCCTGATAGACCATGCAGCCATAGGTGACGCCGAGGATCGGCTCCAGCTTCGGGTGTTTATACCGGATCTTTTCCGGGTGCTGGCTGCATTCGAGAAATTTCGGGATGCTGTCCATCGGGCCGGGGCGGTATAGCGCAATGACGGCGGTGATATCCTCGAGAGACTTTGGCCGCAGCGCGGCGCACACGCCCGTGATGCCTGCCGATTCGAGCTGGAATACGCCGGAGGTCTTGCCCGCGGCGAGCATGTCGAACACGGCCGGGTCGTCCATCGGGATGGTATCGATGGAGAAGCTCGGTTCCTTGCGCCGGACAAGCTTGGCCGCGTCCTCCAGTACCGTGAGGTTGCGAAGGCCGAGAAAGTCCATTTTCAGAAGACCCAGCTCTTCGAGTGTCGTCATCGTGTACTGCGTGACGGGGTTGCCGTCGTTCGTGGCGAGCGGGACATATTCGTACACCGGCCGGTGCGTGATGACGACGCCGGCGGCGTGGGTCGAGGCGTGGCGCGGCATGCCCTCCAATGCGCGGGCGGTGTCGATAAGGTTTTTGACCTTCTCGTCGCTCTCGTACATGTCCTTGAGGGGCTTCGAGAGCTTCAAAGCCTCGTCGAGCGTCATGTTGAGCGCGCCCGGGCCGCTCGGCACCTGCTTGGCGACGGCGTCCGTTTCCGCGTAGCTGATGTTCAGCGCGCGGCCAACGTCGCGGATAGCCATGCGCGCGGCCATCGTGCCGAAAGTGACGATCTGCGCAACGTGATCTGCGCCGTACTTGCGCGTTACATAGTCGATAACCTCTCCGCGGCGGCGGACGCAGAAGTCCATGTCGATATCGGGCATGCTCACGCGCTCGGGATTTAAAAACCGCTCGAAAAAGAGCGAGTAGCGGATCGGGTCAACGTCCGTGATGCCGAGCGTATAGGAGACCATGCTGCCGGCGGCGCTGCCGCGCCCTGGCCCGACGGGGATGCCGTGGCTCTTCGCATAGTGGACAAAGTCCCAGACGATAAGAAAGTAATCCACGAAGCCCATGCGGTGGATCATGTCAAGCTCGTACCGGAGCTGCGCTTCCATTTCGCTCGTGCCGCTCTCTCCATAACGCCGCTCGTACCCCTCGCGGCAGAGGCGTGTGAGATAGGCGAAGCTGTCCGTTTCACCCTCCGGAAGCTTGTATTCCGGCAGGTGGTAGTGGCCGAATTCAAAATCGTAGCGGCAGCGCGCGGCGATCTCCTCGGTGATGTCTGCGGCCTGCGGCTCTTCGGGAAAGAGCGCGCGCATCTCCTCCTCGCTCTTGAGATAGAGCTCCGGGGAGGAGAATTTCATCCGGTCGGGATCGTCCACAGTCTTGCCGGTCTGGATGCAGAGCAGGACATCCTGATTGCGGGCGTCTTCCTTATTAATATAATGTGCGTCGTTCGTCACGACGAGCGGGATGCCTGTTTCGCGCGAGAGACGGCGCAGCCCGAGCGCGGCCTTGCGCTCATCGGGAATGCCGTGATCCTGGATCTCCAGAAAGAAGTCTTCGCCGAAGAGCTCCCGCAGTTCGAGCGCTTTTTTCTTCGCGCCCTCATAATCGTCTGCGACAATGTGCCGGGAGAGATATCCCGCAAGACAGCCGGAAAGGCAGATGAGCCCCTCGGCGTGCTCGTGCAGCAGTGCCCAGTCGATGCGCGGCTTGATATAAAATCCGTCCGTGAAGCCGCAGGAGACGAGATAGCAGAGATTGCGGTAGCCAACGTCGTTTTTGCACAGAAGGATAAGATGGGAATACTCGTTATCGATGCCGTGCTCGCGGTCGAAGCGGGAGCGCGGCGCAACATACACCTCGCAGCCGATGATCGGGCGGATGCCCTCGGCGAGGCACGCGCGGTAGAAAGAGACCGCGCCGTACATCACGCCGTGGTCGGTGACGGCGAGCGCCGTCTGCCCCAGCTCCTTGGCGCGGTGCGCCAGCTCCTTGATGCGGCAGGCGCCGTCGAGCAGGGAGTATTCCGTATGCACGTGCAGATGGACAAAGCCCATATTAGTCTCCTTTGTATTCGAGCAGTTTCTTCAGCCGGTGGCCCATGCAGCTTTTGGACACCGGGGGGCTGGCGAGCCGCGCGAGATCGGCGAGGCTCGACTCGGGGTTCGCAATGCGCAGCATGGCCGTTTCCTGCAAAGCATCCGGAAGCGCGTCGAGCCCGTATTTCCGGTCGAGCTCGCGGATGGCGTCAAGCTGTTCCTGCGCGGCGAGGACGATTTTATCGGCGTTGGCGCTGTCGCAGTTGACGCGGCGGTTGACGGCGTTGCGCATATCCTTCTGCATCTTCGCCTGCATGATGCCCATCGCCGCGAGCGGCGCGCCGATCGTTGTGAGCACGTCTTCAATGGCTTCGGACTGCTTGAAATAGGTGATGTAACCGCCGCCGCGCACGGCGTCCTTCGGCGCAAAGCCCATTTCCAGCATGAGATTGAACGCCTCGCGGCTCACGCTCGGGTGGCTTGTGAGCAGCTCCATGTGGTAGCGCTTGTCCGGGTCGGTCACGCTGCCACCGGCGAGAAACGCCCCGCGAAAAAAGCTCTGCCGGCAGCAGTCGGTTTCGAGCATGCCGTAATTGATGTGGTGGGAAACGGCGCTCTCCTGCCCGAAAATTTCCAGGATCGCAAGGATTTTTTCCGGCGCTGTGATGAGAAACGTGCGCTTGCCTGCTGCGCCCTCCGGCGGCACATGGTCAAACGAGAGCGAGAACGCGCGCCGGAAAAGCTTCGGCAGACGCTGGGCAAAGGCGTCGTTCGCCGTGATGATGCGGATCTCCCGCCGGTCGAACGTGTGGCAGTATAAAAGCACGCCGTAGGCCTCGGCCCGCGCACAGCAGGTGCGGTTGAGCGGGACGCGGCACAGCTCGTTTTTGGCTTCGGACGAAAAGGACATGGGAAAACCCCTTTGTGTGTTTATCCGTATATGCGGGTGGGGGAGGCTTCGCGGTAAAGATCGCGCAGCGCCGCGGCGAGCGCAGCGGGATCGTGGCGCACGAGCGCCTTTTCCCAGAGCGCCACGGGGGCGTACCGGACAGTGACGCCGAGCGCGGCGAGCGCTTCCTCATCTGCCGTGATGGGGACGGCACCTTCGCGGAGATACCCCTCCTGCGCCTCGGGCGGGATGGGAAGATTGTTTACAAGCGTATAGTCGAAGAGTCCTTCGCCGCCGTGGTCGAAGAGCGCGCGGACGTGGTCGACGGCGGTGTACCCCGCGGTCTCGCCGCTTTGGGTCATGAGATTCATAACATAGACCTTCACGGCGTCCGATTCGTGGATCGCCTCGCGGATGCCGGAGACGAGAAGGTTCGGGATGACGCTTGTATAAAGGCTGCCGGGGCCGAGCACGATGAGATCGGCCTCGCGGATGGCGTCGAGGCAGGCGGGCAGAGCCGCCGGGTGCTCCGGCGAAAGATACGCCTGAACGATGCGCCGTGTGAGATCCTTTTTGTATTCGGCAATCTGCGATTCGCCCGTGACGGTCACGCCGTCGTCAAAATCGGCGAGGAGCTGCACGTTCTCGTTTGTGACGGGCAGAACGCGCCCGGTGATGGCGAGCACCTCGCTCATGCGCGCGACGGCTTCGTCGAAGGTTTCACACATGCCGTTGAGCGCGGCGAGAAAGAGATTGCCGAAGCTCTGACCGCGCAGCACGCCGTCCTGGAACCGGTAGGCGAGCAGAGCCTCCATTGTCGGCTCGGTGTTTGCAAGCGCCTGTAAGCAGTTGCGGATATCGCCGGGCGGGAGCATACCGAGCTCCTGCCGGAGCACACCGCTGCCGCCACCGTTGTCCATCACGGTGACGATGGCGGTGATGGACGGCGAAATGCGCTTTAAGCCGCGCAGCATGGTGGAAAGCCCGGTGCCGCCGCCGATGGCGGCGATCCGGATATCCGGACGGCGGGATGAGCGCTTTTTCATTGTTCGTTTACCCTCGCAAGATCGCGGCAGACGAGCCGTGCGTTCTGCCCGTGCTCGAGCAGATGATCCGTGAGCGCGCGCGCCACGGAGATGCTCCGGTGCCGCCCGCCGGTGCAGCCAACGGCCACCGTGAGCGCCGGCTTGCCCTCCTCGCGGAAGCGCGGGAGCTGAAAATCAATAAACGCCGTGAGCAGACGCATATATTCCGCTGTGTCCGGCTGCTGCATAACGAAGTCGTACACCGGCTGATCGAGCCCGGAGAGATCCTTCAACTCTTCTATATAGTAAGGATTCGGCAGAAAGCGCACGTCCAGCACGAGATCGGCGTCGATGGGAATGCCGTATTTATAGCCGAAGGCTACCACATTGATCGGAAGCTTTGCCTCGCCGGATTCGGTGAACAGGCAGCAGAGCTTCCTGTGCAGCTGCGCGAGCGTGAGATTCTGCGTATTTATAATGTAGTCGGCGCGGTCGCGCACCGGCTGCATGAGGGCAATTTCCTCGCGCAGCGCGGCCTGCACCGTTTTGCCCGGCTCTGCGAGCGGGTGGCGGCGGCGCGTTTCCTTATAGCGGCGGACGAGCGTGCTCTCCGGCGCTTCCAGAAACAGGATGCGGAACGTGCAGTCGAGCGCGCGCAGCGAATCGAGCGCGTGGAAGAGCTGCTCAAAGCTCTCATGCGCGCGCACGTCCGTGACGAGGGCGACCTTCGTGAAGCGCCCCTGCGAGGCAATGCAGAATTCCGCGAACGGCTGCAAAAGCGCCGAGGGCATGTTGTCTACGCAGTAATACCCCAGATCCTCCAGAAAATGCGCGGCCTGCGTCTTGCCTGCGCCCGAAAGACCGGTGACGATCAAAAATTCCATAGATTATATCTTTCTCCGTGATCTTTTTATTCGCGGATGATCTTGACCTCCGGCTCCAGTTCGATGCCGGACGTGCGGAATACCTCGTTTTGAATGTGCCCGATGAGCCGGAGCACATCGTCAAAGCTCGCCCCGCCGCGGTTGACGACGAAGCCCGCATGCTTCTCACTCACCTGCGCGCCGCCGATGGCGTAGCCCTTGAGACCGGCCGCGTCGATGAGCGCGGCGGCATAGCCGCCTGTGGGACGCTTGAACGTGCTGCCGGCGGACGGCATATCGAGCGGCTGCGAGCTTCTCCGCCGCTCGGCGAGCGAGCGCATCCGCTCGCGGACGGCCTCGGGATCGTCCTCATGCAGTGAAACATCCGCGCGAAGAACGATGCAGCCGGTGTCGGAAAAACGGCTGCGGCGGTAGGAAAAGCCGACGTCCTTCGTCTCGCGGAGAGAAAGCTCTTCGTCGAGATATGTCACGGACGTGACAGTATCCTTCATCTCGCCGCCGTAAGCCCCTGCGTTCATGGAGACCGCGCCGCCGAGCGTACCGGGGATGCCGTGGGCAAATTCCATTCCCGCGAGACCGCGCGCCGCGGCGAACGTCGCAAGGCGCGAGAGCGTTGCGCCGCTCTCGGCGCGGAGCGCCGTATCGCCGGCCGGCTCAATGCGCGAAAACTCCTCGCCCATGCGCAGCACGATGCGGTGCAGCGGCGCATCGGTGACGAGAAGGTTTGTGCCGTTGCCCATGAGAAACGGCTTTTCTCCGGCCCCGGCGAGCAGAGTGCAGACCGCTTCGATCTCTGCGATCGAGGACGGCAGCAGCATTGCGTCGCAGGGCCCTCCGATGCGGAACGAGCAATGACGGCTCATCGGCTCGTTTTCCAGAATCGTCAGCTCCGGGCAGCGGGAATGCGCCTCCCGGAGGAAGGAGCGGAGTTCGGCTTCTCTCATCCTTCGTCCACCATCCGGTCGTGGCGCTCAACAAGCACCTGCGCGGCGTTGTAGCCCATTTTGCGCTCGCGGTTGTTCATCGCGGCAAGCTCGAGGATCGCGGCAAGATTTCGCCCCGGACGCACGGGGATGACAAAGTACGGGATCTTCACGCCGAGGATCTCGGTGAAATGCGTCTCGTTGCCGAGACGGTCGTAGACCTTGTTCTCGTCCCACGGCTCAAAGTGGACGACAAGATCGATGACCTGATCGGGCTTCACCGCGCCGATGCCGAACATGTGCCGCGCGTCGATAAGGCCGATGCCGCGGATCTCCATGAAGTACCGGATCAGCTCCGGCGAGGAGCCGACGAGCGTGTCCTGCGCGGTGCGCTTGACTTCAATCGCGTCATCCGCCACAAGACGGTGGCCGCGGCTCAAAAGCGCCATGGCGTTTTCGCTTTTGCCGACACCGCTCTCGCCGGTGATCATCACGCCCTCGCCGTATACCTCCATCAGCACGCCGTGCAGCGTGGTGCGCGGGGCGAGCCAGCGGTTGAGACTCAGAATAAGCCGCGCCATAAAGTCGCTCGTGGAGTGCTCAGTGGTGAGCAGCGTCACCTGGTGGCGCTGCGCCGCGGCGAGCATTTCCGGCGGGATTTCCATGCCGTGGGCAATGATGCAGAAACGGATCCCCGAGGAGATGAACCGCTCGATGCTGCGGCTGCGTGCCTCGGGACGCATATCCATTAAATAGGTGATCTCCAGCTTGCCAATGATCTGTACGCGCGTGGCGTCAAAGTAATCGTAAAACCCGGCGAGCGGAAGACCCGGACGGGAAACCTCCCAGGTGGTGATCTGCACGCGGTCATAGTCCACCGCGCGGTTGACAACGGTAAGGCCGAGCTCGCGGACGATGGTATCCAGACTTACGGAATAGGACTGAGGCATGAGCGTTCCTCCGAATCAAGGTGATGGTTTATATAATATTATATTGTAATCAATTCCGGCGGATTTGGCAACATCTGCGTAAAGAGAAGTTTTTTAAAAGAAAATGAAATTTCATCTTGCATTCGGCGGCGCGGTCTGCTATTATAAGTAAGCTG
>CAKSWA010000057.1 GCA_934511165.1 uncultured Oscillospiraceae bacterium
CTTTTTGACATAACAGCACCCCCTGATGTAGTTCTATTTTCCTACATCAGGGGGTGTTTTGTCTATTGTCCGTTTTTTCTGGTCCTGTTCAGCTGCATTCGGGGAGATTTTTCTATCGGGCGGGATTTATTGCTTCGGCTCTTCGAGTCCGCGGCAGGCGAGAATCGCGCCGACGGCGCATACCGCCGCGGCGATCCACGCCGTTGCGGGGACGGAGAGAGTATCGAACAGCCGCCCGGAGATGAGACTTGCGAGCACGCCGCCGATGGTCGTCATGCTGAAGGCGAGACCCTGTCCCTTGGCGGCATCCTCGTAAGGGACGATGAGTGTGACATATGCCACGATCCCCGGGACGTACAGCGCGTAGGACGGTATCTGTATCGCCGCTGCGGCAAAGAGCAGCGGGATGCTCGGCGCTGCGGCGAATGCGGCGGCCTTGATCACAAAAAGGATGAACGAAAACCGCAGCACGCCCGCGCAGCTGCGCCGCCGGAAAACGCGCGAGAAGAGCAGCATCGTCGGTATTTCGACCGCGGCAATAAACGCAGCGAGATAGCCGAGCGTTTCGGTGCCGCCGCCGGCGCGTTCCACAAAGTTGATGAGGAACGTGGACGTAGTGTTGTGCGAGAAAAAGAGAAGCGCCGTTCCGGCAAGCAGCAGACAGAAGCGGGGGCTCTGCCGGAGAAAATCGCTGAGTGAGCGCCCCGGCGGCAGTGCCGCAGGATGGCTGGAAAGCATTTTTTTGCGCAGCCGGACGACCGAACGCGCGAGCAGCGCGTTGGCAACGCATTGCAGCGCCGTGACGGCGAGCCCAACTGTGGGGAGAATGCGCACGCCGAACTTTGTGACCCATACCCCGAGCAGCATGGAGACCGCCATATATGCTGCCGAGCCCATGCTGCGGGCGATGCCGTAATTGACGGGGCATTCGTAATGCTCAAAATCGGCGCACAGCTTGAGATTGAGCGTATTTACCGCGAGCGTGAACGCCAGAAGCAGCGGATAACAAATGCTTGTAACAGCGCCGCGCACCGGGAAAAACAGCAGAAGAAGAAGGAACACCGTCTGAAACGCCAGCATTGGCCAGAGCACATCCGCCGCGTTGAAGCGCGGCGACGTATCCACAAACGAGGAAAGCCCGGTGCCGAGGAAAAACCCGAGAACGCTTCCCAGTGCGAGCAGGGAGCCGAGCTCTGTGTTGCTGTAGCCGAGCGCGCCGAGATACACGGCGGCAAAGCTGCTGGAGAGGCAGAAAATCATCCAGAAGGATGCCTGATTGAGCGAGTAATATACCGTGATCCGTTTCGTGCTCATGCCGCGCCCTCTTTTGCCTTTCGTGAGAAGTCTACCTCTATTATTCACAAAGGACACGCCGGTGTCAAGTCTGAGCGGCTTGCACCGGCGTGTCCTTTTCGATTCCGATAAACGTAGTTGCGTGAGGCAGATCTTATTTCGCGGCGGCGTAGATTTTTTCGATGTCCGCGGCGTACAGGCGGACGAGCCCGCCAATCTTGATCGTGTCATTCTGCGTGCACTTGACGGCCATCTCGTGCATCTGCGCCTCGGTAATGTCGCCGAGACCGAGCTCACGCAGATTGGACGGCATCCCGATGGAACGGCAGAAGCTCTCAAACGCGGCGATGCCGGCGAGCGCGGTCTCTTCGGGATTTTCGTAGTTCATTTCGCAGCCCATGACCTCTACGGCAAAGCGCGTGAAGCGGGGGAGGTTAACGTGCATCACATACCGCGCCCAGCTGCCCCACACGGCGGCGAGACCGGCGCCGTGCGCCACATCGAACATGCCGCCGAGCTCGTGCTCGATCTTGTGCGTTGCCCAGTCCTGCACCTTGCCGACGCCTATGAGATTGTTATGGGAAAGACTGCCTGCCCACATGAGCTCAGCGCGCGCGTCGTAGTCGTTCGGGTCGGCGAGCGCCTTCTGGATGTTGGCCATCACGGTTTTGAGAAGCCCTTCGCTCATGCGGTCGAGGAGTTCCGTATGGTCGGTGTTGGAGAAATAGCGCTCAAAGGTGTGCATCATGATGTCCACGCCGCCGCTCGCCGTCTGGTACGGCGGAAGCGTGCAGGTGAGCGCGGGGTTCATAATGGCAAAGCGCGGGCGGGAGCACTCGTAGTTGACGCCCTTTTTGAGCCACCCGTCCTCGTTGGTGATGACGCAGGAGTTGCTCGTCTCGCTGCCTGCGGCGGCGATCGTCAGCACCGCACCGACGGGGGCGCACGCCTTGGCCGTCGCCTTGCCCATGAAAAGATCCCAGATATCAAATTCGGGGTTCGCGAGCGCATAGCCGATGGCTTTTGCCGTGTCGATCACGCTGCCGCCGCCGATGGCGAGCAGAAAGTCCGCGCCGGTCTCCTTCGCGAGCGCGATGCCGTCGCGCACGCGGCTGAGCCGGGGGTTCGGCTGCACGCCGCCGAGCAGCTCGTAAGGGATGTTTGCGGCCTTGAGCGAATCGGTGCAGCGGTCGAGAAGCCCCGAGCGCACGGCGCTGCCGCCGCCGTAAACGACGAGCGCGTGCGTGCCGCCGGATTCGCGGACAAGCTCGCCGCAGCGGCTTTCGGTGCCGCGCCCGAAAACGACCTTTGTGGGAACGCAGTATTCAAAGTTCTGCATGATGGATCCTTCTTTCCAGTGTATCTATGTAGTTTTTCACGTCAAAGGGATCGAGCGGCGTATCGCGCCGCAGATAGAGCGGGTGATGAGGGTGCCCCTTCACGGAGCGCTTGCCTGCCGTGAACCACTCCGCGCCGAACTCTTCGCCGATGGCGATCATGTCTGAAACGCAGCGGGGGAGATACCGCCGCATTTCAATGATGTTGCCCCAGGCCGCCCACACCGCCGGGCGGCGGGGGAGAGAGGCTTCGAGAACATACCGGAACGCCGCCATATTCTCTGCGTGCAGCTGCTCGTTGAGCGCGGCGTCCATGTCGTTCGGGCGGGTGGCGCGCTGGGCGTAGACATTGAACATGATGAAGCTGTCATACCCGTTCGCGAGAGCGATGCGCTGCACGCTCTGGAGCGTCGGGTCGAGCGCGTCCGGCGCGGCGGTCGAGGGGTTCACGCCGATGCAGATGAGCGGCTTTTCCCCGCGCGTGCCGAGGATGTACCGGTATTCGGTATAGAAATCCGGGGCGTACAGCCAGCGCGCAGCGTCATAATCGCCGCGCTGGCCGCTCTTTTCGAGCGCTTCCTGAAACGGCAGAAGCTCCAGCGTATCGGTGTCGGCGGTCGGAATGTGCATATGTTTCTCCTTTATCTTATTGCCGCAGCAGCGCGCGGCGCGCCTCGTGGTCGGGCATGACGGAGGCGATGAAGCGGTAGAAAGCCGCCGAATGATCATGGTGGCGGATGTGCGCGAGCTCGTGCACGACAACGTAGTCAATGGCTTCCTCCGGGTACTGCATGAGCCGCCAGGAAAAGCTGATCGCGTTTTTGCCGCTGCAGCTTCCAAAGCGGGTGCGCGCGCCGGTAATCGTCACGCGTGTGGGATGCACGCCCATGAGCGCGGCATAGTGTTCGATCTTCGGCGGGAGGATCGTTTTGGCTTTTTCAATGAGTGCGCGGCGCTGCGCCTCGTCCGGCTCGGGATGCGCCGCCTGACGCGCCGCGAACCGTTCGTGTTCGCGCGCAAGCCACGCGCTCTCCTTTTCCACGATCCGGCGGATCTCCGTCTCGGATGTGAAGTACGGTGCGCGTACGACGAGCTTCCCATCCCGGTCGAGCCGCAGCCCGATGGTTTTCCGGTTGGAGCGGACGATCGTATAGCTTTCCATCAGTACCAGATCCACCCGAAGAGAAGAATTTTGATGAGCCACTGCCCGGCGGTGTAGCTGACGGTCACCGGAATCTCCTTCGTGACGAACCCGTCGCCGGAGACGCAGGTAATCACCGTCTCGCCGCGCTCACAGGCGCGCACCTCACCGGTGTCGGGATCGACCGAGGCGACGTTGATGTTGGAGCTATACCAGCGGACGGTTTTGTCCGAGGCGTCCTCCGGCGTGACCGTGGCTTCGAGCGTCACGGTATCCTTATAATGCAGCGTGAGCGCGTCCGGAAGTCCTTCGATGCCGGTTGCGGCGATGAGCATGGGAATGCTCTCCTCGCCGAGCAGCACGCCGCAGTCGGCACAGAAGCGCTGACGCAGCCCCTCGCGGTCGTAGGTCGGCGCGGTGACGGTCATCCAGTCGCCGGAAACATGCTTCGGCACGGCGCGTTTTTCCATTTCCGCGCCGCAGAGCGCGCAGCGAAGCGTTTCCTCGCCGTCTTCGGTCTCGGTAGGCGCTTTCGTTTCCGTCCACTCGCCGGGGGTATGCTGCGGCGGCGTGATCGTGTCGCGGTAGGAATAGCCGCAGGTAGCGCACGTGTGTTCGGTGTAGCCCCAGGTATCGCAGCCCCCGGCGACGACCGCTTCGGTGTACGAGGGGTTCTCGCACGTTTCGGGCGTCAGATCGGTGCTGTAGTCCCAGGTTTCCTGGCGTTCGAAATCGGCGACGCACTCGGTAACGCTCGTCCAGGTGAGCAGTTCGCCGACGAACGCCTGGCAGTAGGCGCGCCGGTCGATGTTATCCTCAAAAAACGTGATCTTCCCGTTGGCGCTGCATGCGGAGATCGTCCCAATGGGGATGGCCTTGTCGTACTGGTAGAACATACCGACGAGCCCGCCGTTGTGCGCATAGCCGCGGCAGGAGGCGTAGCCGTCGAGCATGACGGAACAGCCGATGAGCGTGGCGTTGCCGCAGCTCAGAATGCCGCCGAGAAACTGCTCGCAGCGAAGAGACGCAATGCTCTTGTCGGTGAAAATGAGCGTCGATTCCGCAGAGCAGTTCGTATACGTTCCGCCACCGAAGCCGACGAACCCGGAAATACCGGCTATGCAGCGGTCGTCCGCGCTCACCGGCTCCCGCTGGCACGTTTCGGTGAGATCGATGCGCGCATCGTAAATGGACACATTTTCGAGCGCCGTCCCCGATGAGGCAAAGCCCGCGAGAGCCCCGGCAAACACATCCTCCGGCGTCTCTACGGCAATTTTGATGCCGCGCAGCGAAAGGTCATGAATCGAAGCGCCGTCAAGCACGGAGAAAAAGCCGGTGAGCGCGGTATCGTAGGGCTTGTTGTTCCCGTCTACCGTCACAGCGCGATCCGCGCCGAGCGAGATGATCGTAATATTGTAAATGGTATGTCCGCCGCCGTCGAGCGTGCCGGAAAAGGCCGCCGGTTCCCAGTCTATGCCGGTCATATCAATGTCGGCGGTGAGAACAAAGTCGCCGTCCGGCGTTTCGCGCAGAAGCGAGAGCTCCTCCGCGGAGGATATCTCCACCGGCGCGTCCGCCGTTGCGGCGGGGCAGAGTGCGAGCAGAAGCACGGCGCACAGCGCGCCGGAAAGAAAGCGTTTCATGTTCATAAAAAGGCCTCCTGTGATGCTGTCTAAGTATAGCACGCTCGTCAAATGTTTTGCAACTGCCGCTGCGATGCGGTATAATAAACACTGTAGGGGCGGGGCTTTGCTCCGCCCGCGAACCATCGCCTCTTTCTTTATGGAGTTATGCAAGTATGAAATACTATTTTGCCCCCATGGAGGGCATCACGACGCACACCTTCCGCGCGATACACTCGCGGCTCTTTCCCGGCGCTGACCGATACTATACGCCGTTTTTTTCCCCGACATCCGATCATTTGTTCACACCGCGGGAGCTGCGCGAGCTGACGCCGGAGGTGGGCTGCGCTGCGCCGGTCGTGCCGCAGATCCTCTCCAAGTGCGCTGCGGACATCGTCTGGGCCTCCGAGGGGCTGCGCGATATGGGGTATACGGTTTTTAATCTCAATCTCGGCTGTCCCTCGGCGACCGTGACGGCCAAGGGTAAGGGCGCGGGACTGCTGCAAAAGCCGGATGCGCTCGACGCGCTCCTCGCGGACGTGTTCACCGGCTCGCCGATTGCCGTGTCGCTCAAAAGCCGGATCGGATATCTTGCGCCGGAGGAGTTCCCGCGCCTTTTGTCCATCTACCGGCAGTACGGCGCGCAGGAGCTCATTCTCCACCCGCGCACGCGAAAGGAAATGTACTCCGGCGCGGTACATATGGATGCCTTCGCTCTCGCCGCGGCGGGGAGTCCTTTCCCGGTCGTATATAACGGCGATCTCTTCACCGCGGAGGATGTCCTTGCCTTTGAAGCCGCCCACCCGGAGACGGAGGCGGTCATGCTCGGCCGCGGCGCGGCGGCCGACCCCGCGCTCTTCCGCCGCCTGCGCGGCGGGGCGGCGGCCTCCCGCAAAGAACTGCGGCAGTTCCACGAAGAACTGTACGAGGCCTACCGCGCAGAGCTCGGCGGCGTGAACGCCATACGCAAAATGAAGGAGCTCTGGCACTATCTCTCGGCGCTCTTTATCGGCGGGGACGAGCTTGCCAAAAAGATCGCCCGAACGAAGGATGTGTATAAATTCAATGACTACGTATCCGAAGCGCTTTGTAATCTCCTGCTTCGGAGCGAGCAATAAAATGGGCTGCCGCGAAAAAACACGGCAGCTTTTTTGACAAACGGCGAAACTTTTTCTCCGCTATTGCGACTTTAAGGCTGTAAGGAGGTGGGAAGCATGAACGACGCGGGCATCATCGATCTGTACTGGCAGCGCTCCGAGCGCGCTATCCTGGAAACGGAGACGGCTTACGGCGCGTACTGCCGCACGGTGGCCTACAATCTCCTGCGGAATAGCGAGGACGCGGAGGAGAGCGTGAACGATACCTGGCTCGCAGCCTGGAACGCCATGCCGCCGGAACGCCCGAACAGCCTGAAGGCGTTTCTCGGCCGGATCACGCGGAACATCGCCGTAACGCGCCTGCGCCGAACCGGCAGCCGAAAACGCGGCGGCGGGGAAGGACATCTCGTGATCGACGAGCTCTCCGAGTGCCTGCCGGGGCGGGACGACCCGGCGCAGACGGTGGAAAACCGCGAGCTTCTCCTGTGCATTGAGGCGTTTCTCTCATCGCTTCCCAAACGCGAACGGGTCATTTTCCTCGGGCGGTATTTCTATGCGCTGACCGCCGAGGAGATCGCCGCGCGGCTCGGCATGAAGACCGGGGCGGTGAAGTCTTCGCTCTACCGGACGCGGAAACACCTTCTGCAAAAACTGAAGGAGGAGGGCATGTGAATGAACAGCGGAGACATTCTGTTTGATACGCTGGGCGGCGTTTCCGACCGCTTCCTACTGGAAGCGGAGGAGATGCTGAAGCTCGGCGAAGAAAAGCCGCGAGGACGATCCAAAGCAAAGCTTTGGAAAACGGCGCTTATCGCCGCGGCGCTCGCGCTGCTGCTCGCCGCTGCGGCTTATGCGGCGGGGCTTTTGCACTGGAAGGATCAGACCTACGCCATCGAGGAGACGAACCGCGTCATCGTCGTGCCGAACGGCCTGCGCGGGACGAAAACCTACGAGGGCACCGCCGCGTGGTGGACGTGGGTTTCAACGCAGCGGGAGACCTGGACAGAGCCCGACTGGAGCTTCACGCGCGGGGACGACGCCCTTCGCAAGACCTGCGAGACGTACCGGGCGACGACGCCGGAAGCCGCGGAAAAGCTGCAGGAGATCGCGGAGACTTATGACCTTGTGCTCTGTTCCGAGTATTTCACCCTGACAGGGCGTGATGAGCTGTATGAGCTCAGCGGCATGCAGCCATTCGTAAAAGACGGCACGGACGAGATGCAAAGCGGGTATATCTTCTCGGACGGCTCCTTTTATACGGAGGGCCATCTGGTATTCGGAGAGACGCGGCTTCCTGTGACACTTCAGCGCGTTTCGACCGGCGCGCTCTACCCCTTCGGCTTCCCGGCACCTGCGGCGGAGTATACCGAGCGGGAATACCGAAGCGCTCTTGGGCAGAGCGTGAATCTCGTCCTCTGGGAGAACGGGCGGCTCGAGATATGGTATCTTTCCGAGGACGGCGGAACGTTCGCGGCGCTTCGCATGTACGAGTTTGACCGGCCGGCGGCGAGAAAAATGCGCGCGCTCGGCGTGGAAAATGCAGAGGAGCTTGCGGAATTTCTTGCCGATCACATCGATTTCTCCGCGGTCTGCGCTAATAACGGCGCGGCGCGCTCTCTTGCGGAGGAAGCGCGCGGCGCGTCGGACAACCCGGACGCGGCGGCACGGCTGGAAGCGTTTTATGAAAGCAATGCCTTTTGCGCAGCGCGGGAGTTCCAGAACTTTTTTACGGAGCATTTTTACGGCGCGTGCTTCACCGGCGTATACGGCCAGATCGGGTATGAGGACATCAACGCAAAGCTTTCAGAGCTCGCGGAGCGGTACGACCTGCGGTATGCGAGTGCCAAAACGCAGGACGGGAACAATGCCTTTTACGATAACGGCGCGTTCTACGAGGAACTGCCCCTGCCGGAGGCGATGGGAAGCACGTGCTGGCTTGTCCATTATATCCCCAAGGACGCCTTGTATACCCGCATGACGCACTACACGGATTTTGCCGGGCATCTGAGAGTGTGGAGCTATGAGACAGCGGCGGGGCAGAGCATCGTCTGCGCAACGGATGGGCCGGAGAAGGTCAGCGGAAGCTATCTCTTTTATGAAACGGACGACGCCTATGTCCTCGTCAATGTCGGCGTGAGGAATGCCTCGCTCATGGAGCGGGCTGCCGAGACGATCGACTGGACAGTGTTTGACAGGGAAGGAGACGAGAAATGAAACGGATAGTAATACCTCTGCTGCTGATGGCGCTGCTGCTTGGCGGCTGCGGTACGCGGACGCCGGAGGCGGAAACATCGGAAACACCGAACGCAAGTGCCGCCGCGCCGAACACGGAAATTCGCGACTGGTCGGAGCCAAACGCGGTGGATGACAGCTACTCTTTTCAGCACGACCCGACGGCATACTATGAGCAGACCGGCGATGATTCCGGCCTCTACGGCTTGATAACGAAAAACTTTCTTCCGGAATACGTGGATCGCTGGGTAGACGGCGGGGAGATTTTGCGGACGGAGTTTCATGGCCTGAGCAGCGGCGGAAACCAGAGCGGCGCTTATTACGGCTGGATCGCCTTTACCGGTATGCCGAAAACCGAGCTCGGCTGGCGCACGGCGGACTTCAACGGGGCTAAATGCTACTGCCGCAGTATCTTTATCCGTGAACTGCCCAACGGGGACAATACATACACCATTGTTGCGGCCAAAAGCTGGCCCATGGACGTTGTCCTTGTCAACGATACC
>CAKSWA010000058.1 GCA_934511165.1 uncultured Oscillospiraceae bacterium
TCTACCACCATGTGTATGAGTTCGGCACGACGAGCATTGCCATCACCATGGGCAACATGCGCGAGGTGCCGCGCCGCGGCAAGGACGGCATCGTCTTTGACCGGTGCATGCCGCTCGGCGTCGTGATGGACGAGCGCATCGCCAACGGCCACTATATGGCGCAGGCGTTCGCGCAGATCAAGAAATACCTTGCCGACCCGCGCCTGATGGAGCGCGAAAGCCTCGACGCCGAAAAAGCGGCGGAGAAAGCGGAATAATTTTATGTGATCAGACGGTCTCCCCATGGCTTTGCCGATGGGGAGGCCGTTTTCGCCGTGTAAAACCCGGCAAGTTTTGACAGATACAACGCAGTGTGATATCCTAAAAAGAAACGAAAATCTTCTTTCGGAGGCTTAAAATATGCTTCACGATTTTAAACCGTCGGACGACGGACTCGATAAAGCACAGCGCAAGGCGGAAATCGCCCGGCTTCGCGAAAGAATCGCGGCACAGCAGCAGAGCGTCATGGCGGCAAAGCTGCCCGTGGTCGTTCTTGTGGAGGGATGGGACTGCGCCGGAAAAGGCCATCTCATCAACGAGCTCATCAGCGAGATGGACCCGCGGTTTTACCGCGTGGCGGTCTATAAGCGCGTGCCGGAGGATGAGGAGCGCTATCCCTTCCTCCGCAAGTTCTTTGAGCCCCTGCCGGAAAACGGTAAGTTCCTCTTCATGGACACCGGCTGGATGGAGGACTGCGTCTATAAATACCTGCGCCGGGAGATCACCGCGGATGAATACGAGCGCCGCGTGGAGGCGTGCAAAATCTTTGAGCAGCAGCTTCGCGATAACGGCTATATCGTTATCAAGCTCTTTCTGCATATCTCGCGCGAGGAACAGCTCGAGCGCATCGCGCAGCTGCGGGAGGATATCGATACCGAGTGGCGCGTAACGAGCGATGATCTCTGGCAGCAGAAGGAATATAACCGCTTCCGCCGCGCCTACGAGGATTTTATGGAAGAGACGGGCGAATGGCACATTCTTGATGCCGGAAGCCGGAAGAAACGTCTGCTTATGGGCTTTCGCGCCGTTACCGAGACGATCGACAAAGCGCTTGCGGATGGCCGCTATACCGGCAAGGCGGGGAAAAACGCCTTCCCGCTGCTCGGCGGCCCTTCGCTCCGCAACGCCGATCTCACCAAGAGCCTGACGCCGGAGGAATATAAGGCGGAGCTCAAGCGGCTGCAGGAAAAGCTCGCCGTGCTGCACAATAAGATTTACCGCAAGCGCATCCCCGTCGTCATCTGCTATGAGGGCTGGGACGCCGCCGGAAAGGGCGGCAACATCCGCCGTCTTGCCTATCCGCTCGACCCGCGCGGGTTCGATGTGATCCCCATCGCGAGCCCCACGCCGGGCGAGCTTGCGCGGCATTATCTCTGGCGGTTCTGGACACGCCTGCCCAAAAGCGGCCATGTGACGATCTTTGACCGCAGCTGGTATGGCCGCGTCATGGTCGAGCGCATCGAGGGCTATTGCTTGGAGGACGACTGGAAGCGCGCCTACGGCGAGATCAACGAATTTGAAAAGGAACTCGCCGACTATGGCACGATCGTTCTCAAATTCTGGATCCATATCGACCCCGAAACGCAGCTTGAACGCTTTGAGCTGCGGCAGAATACGCCGGAGAAGCAGTGGAAGATCACCGACGAGGACTGGCGCAACCGCGAGAAGTGGCCGCTCTATGAAACGGCGGTCGAGGAAATGCTGCAAAAGACGAGCACGGCGTATGCCCCCTGGCATATCATTGAATCCGTGGATAAGAAATACGCCCGCATCCGTGTCCTTCAGATCGTGACGGATGCGCTGGAGCAGGCCGTAAACGGGCATATCACCCGAGGAGTGAAGAAAGAATGTGCCAAGCCGAAGAAAGACCGGAGCTGAATGTCCCCGCCGCGCCGGAGTTCGCAGAGCCGGAAAGCGCGCTTCTTGCCGAGGCCAAGGCGGCGGGGCTTTTTCTGGACCGCGAACTGAGCTGGCTGCAATTTAATCTCCGCGTGCTGGAGCAGGCGGGCGACCCGACGGTTCCGCTTTTGGAGCGGCTCAAGTTCCTCGGCATTTACCGTTCAAACCTTGAGGAGTTTTTCATGGTGCGCGTCGGCTCGCTCACGCACCGCGCAGCGCTTTTGCCGGACGACCGGGACGAAAAGACCGGCCGTACGCCCGGCGAGCAGGTGAGCGCCATCCTTGCCGCGGTTGCCGCGCAGCAATCGCGCGAGGAGCGCATTTACCGGCGGCTTCTGGAGGATCTGCGCGACGCCGGGATCGACGTGCTGGACTTTCATAAAATGACGAAGTCCGAGGAAGTCGTGGCGAAAAAGTACTTTTCCGAGCTGCGCCCGCTGCTCTCGCCGCGCGTGGTGGATGGGGGACATCCGTTCCCGTTCATCGCCAACCGCGAGGTATATGTGGCCGCGACGATCGGCAAGGGCGAGGATTTCCGTTTGGGTCTCGTTTCGCTGCTGCGGCTGCCGCCGTGGCGCGTCGTGGAGCTGGACGGAAGGCAGAAGGTGATGCTCACGGCGGAGCTCGTGCGCCACTTTGTGCCGCAGCTCTTCAAAAAGCAGGAGGTGCGCGACGCTGTCCTTTTGCAGGTTACGCGAAACGCCGACGTGTTCATCGACGACGACCTGCGCGGGTACGATGCAGACTTTCGCGCCAGTATGGAGAAAATGCTGCGCAAGCGCAAGCGCCAGCAGCCGGTGCGCCTCGTGATCGGCGGCAAGCCGTCCGCGCGGCTGCGCTCGGCGCTCATAAAAGACCTGAAGGTATCCGAGAGCAACGTATTCACCACGAAGCTGCCGTTTGATCTCTCGTTCGGCTCCGGCGTGAAGAAAGCGCCCGGCATGAAATATGCCGAGCGCCGCAGCCAGAAAACGGTAAAGCTGCAAAAGGGTGAGTTCTTCCCGTATATGGAAAAGAAGGATCTTCTGCTCTCGTACCCGTTCCAGAGCATGAGCGCGTTTGTGGAGTATCTCTACGAGGCGGCGGACGACCCGGACGTTTTGTCCATCCGCATCACGCTCTACCGCCTTTCGGCGAGCAGCAAGGTTGCCGCGGCGCTTGCGTACGCGGCCGACCGGGGAAAGAGCGTTCTCTGCCTTTTGGAGCTGCGCGCCCGGTTTGACGAGCAGAACAACATCGACTATTCCGAGGTACTCGAGGACGCCGGCTGTCAGGTCATCTACGGCCTGCCGGAGATGAAGGTGCACAGCAAGCTCTGCCTCGTCACGCGGAAACGCGGCGAGAGCGTGCAGTACTTCACGCAGGTCGGCACCGGCAACTATAACGAGGTCACGAGTGAGCAATATACCGATCTCTCGGTCATCACGTCTGACGAGCGCGTCGGGCGCGACGCCGCGCAGACGTTCGAAGCGCTCGCCACCGGCCAGACGCCGCCGGAGACGGAAGCACTCTGGGTCGCGCCGCTGAGCTACCGCTCCCACGTGCTCGCCCTCATCGAGGCGGAAACCGCCAAGGGTGAGGCCGGGCGCATTGCGATCAAGGTCAATTCCATGAACGACATCGGCGTCATGACGGCGCTCATCCGCGCCTCACAGGCCGGGGTGCGAACGGAGCTTTTCATCCGCGGCATCTGCTGCCTGCGGCCGGGCGTCGCGGGGTATACGGAGAACATCACGGTGCACAGCGTTGTGGGGCGGTATCTGGAGCATTCGCGCATTTTCGCCTTCGGCGAGGGCGCGGAGCAGCGCATTTTCGTTGGCTCCGGCGATCTTCTCAACCGCAACACCCGCCGCCGCGTTGAGGCATTCATCGAATGCATCACGCCGGAAACGCGCGAGGGCGTGCTCGCCATCCTTGATGCGCTGCGCGCCGACCGGGAGAAGAGCTGGACGATGCAGTCGGACGGGACGTATTCCCGCGGCGGGATCGTCCCCGGCACCGCGAGCCACGATACGCTCTATGAATACTTCGGCGAAAAGACCGTAGAACCGCTCCCGCCGGAGAAAGAGCACGGCTGGCTCTGGCGGCTCTTCCATCCCCATAAGAAAAAACAGCACGGAAATGAGGCATAAAGCTATGAAGGACGCATTGGCGCTGGTATTTGACGTTGGAACGCAGAGCGTGCGGGCGATGCTCTTTGATACCGCCGGACACATCGTCTGCTCGGCGCAGGATATCTACGAGCAGCCCTACTATTCCCGCAACCCAAACTGGGCGGAGCAGCGGCCGGATTTCTATTTTGAGCATATGTGCATCGTCTCCCAGCGGCTGAAGGATCAGTCCCCGGCAGACTTTGCGCGCGCCGCGAGCGTTGCGGTGACGGTATTCCGCGATACGACCGTCTGCATGGGCAAGGACGGGCGGCCGCTGCGCGACTGCATTCTCTGGATGGATCAGCGCCGCGCCGAGAATCCAAAGCCGCTTCCCGCGGACCGCAAGGCACTCTTTGCGATCGCCGGCATGACGGAGACCATCGAAATGCTCCACCGCACCTCGGCCTGCAACTGGATCGCTGAGAACGAGCCGGAGCTCTGGAAGGAAACGGATAAATACGTCTGCCTTTCCACGTATCTCAACTACCGCCTTACTGGCCGCATTGCCGACAGCAGCGCGAGCCTCATGGCGAAAATTCCCTACGACTACAAAAACCGCAAGTGGGACAAAAACGGTCTCACCCGCTGCGTATACGATATCCCGCAGGAAAAGCTCTGCGAGATTCTGCCCTCCGGCTCAGTGGTCGGCGGCGTGACGCCGGAGGCGTCGCGGCTGACCGGCATCCCGGCGGGGCTGCCGATGCTCGCCACCGGCTCGGACAAGGGCTGCGAGACAATCGGGCTTTCCGTCATCCGCGAGGATCAGGCGGCGCTCTCGTTCGGCACGAGCTGCACCGTGCAGTTCACGAGCAAGAAATATTTCGAGCCGACGCCGTTCATGCCTGCCTACCCGGCGGTGCCGAACGATATGTATAACCCCGAAATCCAGATTCTGCGCGGTTACTGGATGCTCACGTGGTTCAAGCAGAACTTTGCGCAGGCGGAGGTCGAGGCGGCCAAGGCGCTCGGCTGCTCGGCGGAGGAAATTCTGAACAAGCACCTCGCCGACATTCCCGCCGGGAGCGACGGCCTGCTCGTGCTGCCGCATTGGACGCCGGGACTCTCCACGCCGAACACGCGCGGCGCGATGATCGGCTTCACGGACCACCACACGAAATACCACATGTACCGCGCCATCATCGAGGGACTGAACTTTGCTCTCATGGACGGCATGTACGGCATGGAGCGCCGCTCCGGACAAAAGATCCGCCACCTTTATCTCGGCGGCGGCGGCAGCCGCAGCGAGGAGATCTGCCAGATTACGGCGAATATGTTCGGTCTGCCGGTCTCCCGCATCCAGACGCACGAATCCTGCGCGCTCGGCGCGGCCATCTGCTCGTTCGTCTCGCTCGGAAAATTTGATTCCTACGAGGACGCCATCGCCCACATGGTGCAGATCCGCGACACGTTCACCCCGGACGCGGAGGAACATAAGCTCTATGAGCGCATTTACCGCGAGGTCTACCGCCGGTACTACCGCGCCGTGACCCCGCTGCACAAGCTCCTCGGCGCGATCACGCGCAAGGAAAAATGAGAAAAACCGGTTCCCGAAAGCACATCGGGAACCGGTTTTTCATTCATCATAAACGACCGGCGGGCGGTCGGGATCGAGAACGCTGTCCACGTCGAAAAAAAGCTCATTTAGTATATCGCGGTAATACGTCATCGAGTAGCCGCCAATCTCAATGCGCGACTGCAGCGCATAATCATCGTACAGTTCGTTGACCACGTGGTTGTCCACAGTGCAGTAAATGTTGAATCCGGCATCGAGGACATGCTGCAAGGCGTCGCCCGTTGCGCGGTAACCAAAGGGGGCGAGAAAGAGATTCGTTTCGCCGATCCACGGTGACACACGGTCGACCCATTTGTTGATGTCGTAGTAAATTTTATCGGGGATGCAGCCCGTGCCCCAGAAACCGTATGCGCCGGAGTTGTGCGTGTAGCTGTGGCTGGCAAAGCTCCAGCCGCCGGCGCGCAGCGCGTCAGCGACCTTTTTTATCTCCGTCTGGCAATCGGGATCGTCGTAGCTCGGATAGCCGAACGCTCCCTGAAACCCTGTGAGCGCGATCGTGCCCTTATGCCCGTTCCACGAAAAGTCCGGGTGCTCGGCCACAAACGCGTCCACCACGCCCATCACATCGCCGTCCGGGATGATGTCCACGCCGCCGGAGGGATTCGGCACCTCGTAGAGCAGCGCGCCGGTCTCATCAACGAACAGCCGCCGCGCGTACCCGTCGCCGTAGGCATACGCCACATCGTCCACGGAGAGAATGAGCGGCATCTTTCCGGCAGGCAGCAGGATTTCCTTTCGCTGCATTTTGCCGCCGACCATCTCATAGCACTCGTTCAGGTCGTAGAGCACATACCCGCGCTCATAGAGCTGCGGCAGGATCTTTTCCAGCTCCGCCTTTTCCGAGAATCCGGCGTTATAGCCGCCCATCGGCGTTTCGCGGTCGGTGAATACCATTTCGGGATAGATGATGAGACTGTGGAAGAAGATGTGCCGTATTTCGCCCTCGTAAGGGACGAGCGGCTCCGGCGTCGGCTCTGCGGTCGCGGTGGGGGAGGGCGTCGGTTCCGCGGTCGCCGTGGGCGACGGCGTTGGGAAAAAGATGTCGAGCGCGCTGCCGCTGCACCCGGCGAGGAGCGCCGCGCAGAGCAGCACCGAGAGAAGTAAAATTGTCTTTCGTTTCATCATGCTCTTATACTATCCGCCGCGCCCGAAAAAGTCAAGGCACGGAAATTTCCGGATTTTGGATGTGCTGTATTGACAAATGCAGTGAATACAATATATTCTTAAAATATATTAATGCAACGGCTAACATTTTAAATCTAAAAGAAGGAGCGCGGATCTTATGCGGAAACGGATATGGATGATAATTGCTGTTTTTTTCGTCTCTGGGGTCGTGGCTTTTTGAACTGCACCCCATTAATTAGACAAGTATTTTACCATACTTGTCTAATTAATGGGGTGCAGTTCATCACTGTATGGTCGTTTTTTGCAATCGCTTTAAATTATTCGGGGCTTATACGGTAGGAAGATTTTGGAATTTCTCCATCTTTCAAAGAGGAATATCTCAGAATACTCCAAGTGCTTTTCAGCAATACGGTGTTCATCTGAATAAGTCCAACAACGGGTTCTGCATCTTTACAGACAATGTTCTCTAAAACGGACGAAGGAATCATGATTTCCGGTACCAGTCTTTTCATTGCGTGGTGCCACCAATAATACCGAGTTCCCAGAAATTCGCATGCAGCCATATGCAGCATTTGCGGATAATATCCCAAATTTCTTCCGACCCTGTATTCAGACAATTCTTTGGATGTAGCAGCTATCCAGATGGCGGCTAGTTCCTCTTCGCTGCGAGCTTCCATCAACATTTCGGCCGTTTGAATTGTTCCCTTATTGGTGGGTTTTGTGAAATACAGAAACTGTGTGGGATTCCTTTCGATCAATTGTTTTCTTTCCGGAACTTCTGTAACTTCAAGCCAATCGTACCCATAGATGTAACCATCTTGCTTGTATTCTACAAATACCGTTTCAGCGGATACAGGCTCTGCAAGCACCTCGGAAAAATGGTAACCGCACATCCTCCAAAGTTCATAGACGTTTTCCCACTTCATCTGTTCAAACATTCGTTTCCTCCATATAAAACTGCTGGTCACTCCAATGCTTGAAATGAAACGGGTGATCTTCAGCCAGATACTCATTAGAATATAGGTAAGTGATGATGTCCATATCATCAAACATGTCAAAGACCCAATCCGGTGAATTATCGAGATGCTCGTTAAGCGGTGAGATGGGGGATAATGCAAATGGACAAATTAGATATTCTAAAACGAGACACATGCCAAATTCCTATTTACTAGCTATTCTGATTTGTACTACAGGCATGATTCTGGTCGCATTCAACATTAGTTATATTACCGAGTTTCAAAAAGCTCTAGATGAGGAAGTTAGAGGCAGGGTTATGTCACTAACCTATATGATAACAACTATTGTTTATATATCATCTGCGTTTTTTTCTGGAGTACTGGCAGATATGATTGATATTAAAATTGTATGGGGACTATTTGGCGGCGCTCACATTATTGTTACGATATTGATTCTATCTGTTGAAAAAAAGTTAAACATAGCTAAACAAACATATGAATGGAGAATATCGTCGTATGAAAAGGTTAAAATTTCCAGTATATGCAACTTTTTGTATAAATTCATATAAGATGAATTTCTACACACATGAGGCGCAGCAGATCCTTTTGGATGATTCGCTTTTTGATTTGCCATACTTTACA
>CAKSWA010000059.1 GCA_934511165.1 uncultured Oscillospiraceae bacterium
GAAGCTCTGTACCGGAAATACCGGCCGAAAACCTTTGACGATGTGGTGGGGCAGCCGTTCATCACCGAAACGCTCAAAACCCAGGTGCGTACCGGACGGCTTAGCCACGCCTATCTTTTTATCGGCACCCGCGGCACGGGCAAAACGTCCTGCGCGCGCATTCTTGCCAAGGCGGTCAACTGCGAGCATCCGGTGGATGGGAACCCCTGCAACGAGTGCGACGCGTGCCGCGGCATTGAGGACGGCTCCATTCTTGACGTTGTCGAGCTGGACGCGGCGTCCAACAACGGCGTGGACGATGTGCGCATGCTGCGCGACGAGGCGATTTTCTCTCCTACCACGGTGCGTAAGCGCGTGTACATCATTGACGAGGTGCACATGCTCTCCAAACCGGCGTTCAACGCGCTGCTGAAAATTTTGGAAGAGCCGCCGCAGCACCTCATGTTCATTCTCGCGACGACCGAACTCAACAAAGTTCTTCCAACGATCCTCTCCCGCTGCCAGCGTCACAGCTTCCGGCGGCTCGACGGCGATACGATCGCCAAGCGCCTTGCCTATGTTGCGGAGCAGGAGGGCATCAACCTCACGGCGGATGCGGCGCAGCTTCTGGGCCGTCTCGCCGACGGCGGCATGCGCGACGGCCTTTCTCTCCTTGACCAATGCTCGGCGGCGGAAACCGTGGACACTGCGGCGGTGCGCAACGCCATGGGACTGGCCGGAACGCTCCGCACGCAGTCCATTGCGGACGCTGTTCTCGCCGGAAATACCGAGGACGCTCTCACGCAGTTTGAATCGCTCTGGCAGGACGGGAAAGACCCCGCGGCGCTTCTCGGCGAGCTTTCCGGCCTTTTCCGCGATGCGCTGCTGCTGCGTCTCGCCCCCAAGGGCGGGAGGACGCTCATCTCCGGGGCTTACGGGGAGGAAGCGCTTCGATCGATCCGCGCGAGCGACGGAAACCTTCTCTGCCTTTTGAACACGCTTCAAAAGCATCAGGCGCTGCTGCGAGAGACCGGCAACCCGCGCCTTCAAACGGAGCTTTGTCTCGCAGAGCTCTCCGGCGGCGGAGAGATTGCGCCGCCGCGTCCGGTCGTTCTGACTCCGAGTGCGGCGCCGGCTTCGCCGAAGCCGCAGAGCACATATGCACCGCCTCCGGCAGCACCGGCGAGAGAAGCATCTCCCGCCGAGAAGAGCGCTCCCGTATATGAGCCTCCGGCTCCGGTAATCGAGCCCGTCCCGGCGCAGGAGGAAAAAATCGCTCCTCCGGTGGCAGAGCCTGCTCCGGCCCCTGCCGTATCGGCAACGGACAATGCGCCTGCGGGCGGCGTCAGCTGGGAATATGCGCTCTCGCAGCTCGAGAACGAGCTGCCCATCGGCGTGCGGATTGTTCTGACGGACGCCACGCAGTCCTCCGGCGAGATTCGCGGCGGCGAGCTCATTTTGCGCCTGCTGCCGGGCTTTGCGAAAAATACGGTCAACGTCCCGGACGTTCTCAATAAGATTCGCCAGAAAGTGTCCGTGCTCTGCGGCGCGCCGATGCAGATTCGGCTGGAGGAATTGCAGAGCGGCGGCGCGCCGGGGCTGGATAAGCTCGATTTTCTCGGCAAATTCGGAAACGTAACCATCCAATAAAGAAGGAGATTCAATATTATGGCAAAAGGATACAGAGGCGGCAGCTTCGGCGGCGGTATGAGCATGGGCGGCGGCATGAGACAGAGCGATCTCATGAAGCAGGCACAGAAGATGCAGCAGGACATGCTGAAGATGCAGGAGGAACTGGACGCCAAGACGTATTCCGCTTCGGCGGGCGGCGGCGTTGTCACGGCAGAGGTCAACGGCAAGCGTGAGCTCATTACGCTCACGATCGACCCCGAAGCCGTGGATCCCGACGATGTGGAAATGCTCCAGGACATGGTCATTGCGGCGGTCAACTCCGCGCTCAAGGCGGCGGAGACCTCCCGCGAGGAGAGCATGGCCAAGGTCACCGGCGGGCTGAATTTCGGCTTCTGAACCGTTAGTTTATGCAAAAATGGCGCGGACAGGCAACCTGTCCGCGCCGTTTTTTACTGCAAACCGTGATGCAGGAGGGCTTACAGCTCTTTTACCATCTGCATCTCGCGGTACAGATGGCCGGAATACGTATATTCAATTTCTTTGATTGGCCGAAAGCCGGTATCGGAGTACATTTTGCGCGCGACGGCATTGTCGAGAGAAACGCTGATATAGATTTTATCCGCGCCGTGCCTGGCCTTGAAATTTTCCAGAAATTCCCGGACGGCGCGTTTTCCGTAGCCCTTGCCCTGAAACTCTCGGCCGATCATGAACCGGCTCATCGACCAGCCGGGGTAGGAATCGTCGTAGTCGTACAGGATGAACCCGACCATGGTGTCGCCGTCGTATATCCCGAGAGTATAGAGACCGTCCTCGTAGGCCGCTTCGACGAGGGAACGCGTATTATCCGCGACGAAGTACTTCTGGCTTTCATCGACCTCCAATGCCATGCATTCCGGATAATTGGTTTTGTCAATCGCTTTGAATTCCATTTTCTTTCTCCTATTCATTCTCCAACGGCAGATGCACGATCTGAATGTCGCGCCCGATGGCGTAGCGCAGCGTGTTGAGCGTGCCGCCGGACTTTCCGTCGTAGCAGGCGATGATGAGATCGGCGTGGTCGACCATGTAGCGGTTTCGCTTCATCATGCAGCCGGGGGAGTAGTGCTCCTGCAATACGGTGACGGTGTCGCAGCGACTAAGAAGCGATTCATACTGCTGCCGCTGCGCCGTGCCCCAATGCTCTGCCTGCCCGGCAAACGGAACGGCGGCTTCGAGCGTGATGTCGGGATGATCCTCGCGCAGCGCGAGGACGGCCTCGCAGAAATAGAGATCGCACCCTTCCGCCATACCGCAGATAAAGCGGTGAAAGCCGGATTCGTATACCGCTTCGAGCGTATCATACAGCGTCCGCTTCAGCCGCCGGCAGCGGGGGTCGTTCTCGTTATAGCCCCACGGCAGCTTTTCGGCGCGGTGACCGGTAAAGGTGCATGTCGGCTCGCCCATTCGCATCACATCCTTTTGCCGCTATTGTAAGGTTTTTTGACCGGATTGTCAAAGCTCTTGATTTTTTTTCAGAGCGTGCTATAATACGACCATCTGAATATGGAACAGTTCTTCAGGGCAGGGTGAAATTCCCGACCGGCGGTAAAGTCCGCGAGCCGTAAACGGCAGATTCGGTGTAACTCCGAAACCGACAGTATAGTCTGGATGGAAGAAGAAGCGGTAAGGCTCTCCTTACATCCTTGCGCTGCGCCCGGAGAATGGTTTTCTTCGGACGAATTTTTTTTAAGGGGGCCTTTCCCATGACAAACACCCGTAAACTTACGATGATGGCAATCCTGACGGCGCTTTCCGTCTGCTTCGTTGCGCTGATCCACTTTCCGATCTTCCCGGCGGTCGCATTTCTCGAATACGACCCGGCGGATATCCCCATCCTGATCTGCGGCTTTGCGTTCGGCCCGGTCGCGGGTCTCGTCGTCACGCTGATCGCTTCGTTCATTCAGGGCTTTACCGTGAGCGCCCAGAGCGGGATCTACGGCATCATCATGCACATTGTCGCCACGGGCGCGTATGTGCTCTCGTCGAGTCTCTTTTATAAGAAGCACAAGACGAAGAAGATGGCGGCAGTCGCGATCGTTATCGGCACGGTGACGATGGTGGCGTGCATGTTCTTTGCCAATCTCGTCATCACGCCGTACTTCATGATGGGCGCGGTGAACAGCGCCACGGTGTCTGCGGTGCTCTCGCTCATGCCGTTCATTCTGCTCTTCAACCTCATCAAGGCGGGCGTCAACGGCGCGATCACGTTCTTTATCTATAAGCGCGTCAAGCACCTGTTCTTCAAAGACTAAATTAACGAAACCGAGGATATTTCTCCATGACCGAGGACTTTTCCCACCGGTTTGCCGCCGCACGGCGGCAGATCATTGAAAAAGAATATGCCAATCTGAACCCGGAACAGCGCGAAGCCGTTCTGACGACGGAAGGCCCGCTGCTTCTGCTCGCGGGCGCGGGCAGCGGGAAAACAACGGTTTTGATCCACCGCGTGGAGAACATCCTCCGCTTTGGCCGCGGCGCAGACACGAGAGAGCTCCCGCCGGGCGCGGACGAGAAAATGCTCTCGGCGCTTGAGGACGCCGCTGCCGGACACGCAGCCGTGACGGACGATATCCGCCGCATGTGTGCCGTTGACCCGGCGGCTCCGTGGCAGGTGCTCGCAATCACGTTCACGAACAAAGCTGCGGACGAGCTGAAAAGCCGTCTGGAGAACAAGCTCGGCGAGATTGGGCGCGATGTGTGGGCGCTCACATTTCACGGCACCTGCGTGCGCATTCTGCGGCGCGATGCCGACTGTCTCGGCTTCCCGAAGAGCTTCACAATTTACGATCAGGCGGACAGCCTTTCGGTGATGAAGCGTATATTGCGCGATAAGAACATCGACGATAAGGTTTTTCCGCCGAAAGCCATGCTTGCCGCGGCGAGCCGGTATAAGGGTGCGCTCGTTGCGCCGGAGGATGCCGTTGCCGCCGAGGAGCGCACCGGGGATATCCGCCGCATCCGCACCGCGCAGATCTGCGCGGCCTACGCCAAGCACCTCCGGGACGCCGGAGCCATGGACTTTGACGATCTCATTTACTATACCATCCGGCTTTTGCAGGATAACCCGGACGTGCTCGCGTATTATCAGAAAAAGTTCCGCTACGTTCTCATCGACGAGTATCAGGATACGAACCATCTGCAATATCTCTTCGCCGCGCTTATGGCGAGCGGCAGCCGGAACATCTGCGTCGTCGGCGACGATGACCAGAGCATTTACAAATTCCGCGGCGCGACGATCGAAAACATCCTCTCCTTTGAAAAGCAATACCCGGATGCGCGCGTCATCCGACTCGAACAGAATTACCGCTCGACCGGAAACATCCTCGCCGCGGCGAACGCCGTCATTGCCAATAACCATGAGCGCAAGGGCAAAAAACTCTGGACGGCGCAGTCCGGCGGCGAACCCATCACGCTCTACGAGGCGCACAACGAAGACGATGAAGCGGATTTCGTCGCACGCACCATCCGTTCGACGCGCCGCCCAATGCGCGATTTTGCCGTGCTCTATCGGACAAACGCGCAGTCGCGCAGCATCGAACTTGCGCTCAAGCGCCGCTCAATCCCGTACCGGATCTTCGGCGGCACGCGCTTCTTTGACCGTGCCGAGGTCAAGGACATTCTGGCGTATCTCAACGTGATCGCAAATCCCACGGACGAGACGCGCCTCCTGCGCATCGTGAACGAGCCGCCGCGCGGCATCGGGCCGACGAGTCTCGAAAAGATCCGCGAGATTGCCGCGGCGGAGAGCATCTCGCTCTTTGAGGCGATGTCCACGGCGTCCCACCGCGCCGGCATCTCTGCCGGAAAGAAAATGGAAGAGTTCTGCCGCATGATCGCGGAACTGCAGGAAGCTGTTTCCGCGCTGCCGTTGGATGGATTTTACGATGCGGTGGTCGAGCGGACCGGCTATGCGCTTGCCTTGGAGACCAAGGGCGGCGACGAGAACGTCACCCGACTGGAAAACATCGCCGAGCTCAAATCCAGCATTGTGAAGAGCGTGGAGGCCAACCCCGATCTGGATCTCTATTCCTATCTGGACGAGGTTGCGCTTTATACCGACATGGATAACTATGACCGCGCCGAGGACGCCGCCGTCATGATGACGATGCACGCGGCCAAGGGACTGGAATTCCCGGTTGTTTTCATCGTCGGCGCGGAGGAGGGGCTTTTCCCGAGCTCGCTTTCCATCGGCGAGAGCGAAGAGATGGAAGAGGAGCGCCGTCTCTGCTATGTGGCGATCACCCGTGCGAAGGAAAAGCTTTACATTACCTGTGCCGCGCAGCGCATGCTCTATGGCCGCACGTCGGCCAACCTCCCATCCCGCTTCACCGAGGAGATTCCGGCGCAGCTGCTTGACCGGCAGGGGCTCGCGAAAAAAGAAGCGCGCACCAGCCTCTGGGATGACGACGGCTCCTTCCGCTCTGCGGAGAGCGGCTACCGGAGCGGGTATTCCTCCGGCTATTCCGCCGGATACGTGTCGTATAAGCCCGGCGGCCGCGCCGGGAGCTTCGGCACAAGCTATGCCGCCCGCACCGGACGCACCGCTGCGCCAAAGCACGCAGCCCCCGAAAAGCCGAAAACCGTTCTGTCTGCGCCGAAAGCGCCGGACTTTCAGACGGGCGACCGCGTGGCGCATAAGGCGTTCGGCAAGGGCGTAATCGAAAAGATGACGCCGATGGGCGGGGACGCTCTGGTTGAGGTGAAGTTTGATTCCGGCGAAACGAAACGAATGATGCTGCGAGTAGCTGCGCAGCACATGACGAAGGAAGAGTAAAGCGATGGAACATACGGAATCTGTGCATAACGGGGAAGAGCACGTGCATGTCCATGCCGACGGCACAGTGCATACGCACTCCCACGCGCATACGCACCAGAACACCAAAACCGTGAAAAACCGTCTGGCGCGCGTGATCGGGCATCTGCACGCCGTCGAACGCATGATCGACGACGGGCGCGACTGCGCCGAGGTGCTCGTTCAGCTGGCCGCCGTGCGCAGCGCGATCAACAACATCTGCAAAATAATTTTGCGCGATCATATGAACCATTGCGTCATCGACGCCGTCCAAAAAGGGGATACCGAAACGCTTTCCGAACTGGACAAAGCCATCGATCTTCTTATGAAATAAAAGCAGGAGGTGCTTCTCCATGAAAAAATCAGCGGCTCCCGCCCTGATCCTCGTTTTTCTCATTCTTGCCGTCGGCATATTTGTTGTGTTCCGCATATCAAAAAATGATGCGCCGGACACGCAGAATCCCGGCTCGTCGGCCACCGCAACGCCGGAACCGACCGCAACGGTTGAGCCGACCGCGGCTCCTACCGCGACCCAGACGGCCACGCCCGTCCCGGCGGCAGTGCCGACCGCCACGCCTACGGCGACGCCAGTTCCGAGCATTGCGCCGACGGAAACGCCGGTGCCCACGGTACAGCCTACCGCCGTTCCCAGCTATGCGGAGAGCGGCGAGTTCCGTTCGGATTCCGGTACATACCTCAATCTTCTGGTGAAGTGGAATCTGACGGGCGGCGAAACGCCGACGCTCAAGCTGGATGTGTATGTCACGTCCTATGCGCTGGTCACTGGCGAGAGCAGCAGCTCCGTTGTTGTCAACATCGGCGGCAACACGTCCTATGTTCCGACGAAGTCTCTGAATCTTACCAACACGTCGCTGGAGGAGACCTACCTCGGCAGTTCGAGCGTGGAGGTTACGCCCGGAACGGATGTGGCGATCAACGTTACCTGGAATTTCAACGGTACTTACAGCGGCAAGAACGTCACCGCTATCACGGCGGAGGACACCATTCATATCAATTGAAAAGGAAAATGCAGCGCGGATACCTCCGCGCCGCATTTTCAGACTGTCAAAAAAGCCTCGCAGAGTTTGCGCCCGCAGGCGCAAATAGAGTATCAATCATTTTCTCCGGCGA
>CAKSWA010000060.1 GCA_934511165.1 uncultured Oscillospiraceae bacterium
CCCCGCCAACCCGCGCTATCTGAAAGTCGTCTGGGGCAAAGGCTATAAGCTGGAGGAAATGAAAAAATGAAAAAGCTTACGCATAGCGCGGCGGCGCGCGCCGTCGCCTTTATCCTGTGTCTGCTCTGCGGCCTTACGGCGCTGCTCTGCGCCGCGGGGTATTATATGACCCGGATCGACCGGGACGAAACGCTCCCCGAGCCGGACAGCGTGTCGGTGTATAAGAACGGCATCCACGTTCTGCTCAACAACGCGCTGCAGGAGGAGCGGTATACCGGCGAATTCCCCGCTCTTCCCTCCGGCTACTCCTATGTAGCGACGGATACGTCCACCGGCAAGGTGCTGTACGACGGCAGAACGAAAAACGCCGTGCCCCTTGGCATTTCGGTCGGTTATTTCAGCGAAGGCGTCGGGATCGACGTGCAGGCGTATCTCGAGCCGAAGCAGACGCCCGGCGAGGAACTGACACGGCTCCGCAGCTCGGTCGGCACGCTGCTGCGCTACCAGAATGCCTACCTCCCCGTGGGCATCATCACGGCGGTGCTGTGCATCGCGCTCCTCGTCTTCCTCATGGCGTCCATGGGCAAAACGCCGGACGGCGTGAAGCTGCGCGGCATCCACCGCGTGCCGCTCGATCTCTTTCTCGCCGCGGCGCTGGCGGCGGTGGCCGTCCCGGCAAACTTCTATTCGGGAATTAACCTGCTCTATAACCCGCTCTGGGTATGGATGATGCCGGTTACGCTCATGGCGCTCTGGATCGGCTTTGTCGTGCTGCTCACGCTCTGCACGATCTCGGCGCGGCTCCGCGCCGGGAAGTGGTGGAGAAACAGCATCATCTATATCGTCTGCCGCTTTGTATACCGCGCCGTGCGCGGCTTCGTCCGCGCGCTGCCCATCGCGTGGAAGGGGATCCTTGTGTACGCGGTCGTGGTGCTGGTCAATGCTCTTGGCATGATACTCGCTTTCGGCGCTGGCAGCTTTTTCGTCTTCCTTCTGACGCTTGTGCTGGACGCCGCGGGGCTATACTTTGTCATCCACACCGTGCGTCAGCTCAAAACGCTGCAGACGGCGGCGCAGAAGCTTGCCGCGGGTGATCTCACCTACACGGTGGACACGGAGAAAATGTACCCGGTGCTCAAAGAGCACGGCGACAATCTCAACGCCGTGAGCGTCGGCATGAGCCGCGCTGTGAACGAGCGCATGAAGTCCGAGCGGTTTAAAACCGAGCTCATCACCAACGTCAGCCACGATCTCAAAACGCCGCTCACGAGCATTGTGAGCTATGTCGATCTTCTCAAAAAAGAACCGATCGAAAGCGAACAGGCGCAGGAATACATCGAGGTTTTGGACCGCCAGAGCCAGAAGCTCAAAAAGCTCACGACCGATCTCGTGGACGCGAGCAAGGCAAGCAGCGGCGCGCTGCCGGTGAATCTCGAAAAGATCGATCTCGGCGAGCTGCTGCGGCAGAGCGCGGGGGAGTATACCGAAAAATTCGCCGCGGCGGCCATCACACCGGTGCTGAATGTGCCGGAGGCGGAAACGTATGTTACGGCGGACGGGCGGCTTTTATGGCGCGTGCTGGATAATCTGCTGGGCAACGCGGTAAAATACGCGCAGAGCGGCACGCGGCTCTATCTGGAGCTGACGCCGGGCGAGACGGAAACGGTGCTCACGCTCAAAAATATTTCCCGCGAGCCGCTCAACATCCCGGCGGAGGAGCTGATGGAGAGGTTCGTCCGCGGCGACGGCTCGCGCCACACGGACGGCAGCGGACTGGGACTTTCCATTGCCAATTCTCTCATGGAGCTCATGGGCGGAAAGCTCACGCTGACGCTTGACGGCGATCTTTTCAAAGCCGCTCTTGTGTTTCCGCAGAAAACCGTATAATATTTTTGCCGGACGGGGAACCAAACGACCCCGTCCGGCGTCTATATTTCCGAACACCCAAAGGTGCGAGGAAAGGAAAGAGCTTATGAAGATGAAACGATTTGCCGCGGCGCTTCTGGCGCTTATTCTGTGCGCGGCGTTTATGACGGCCTGCTCGCCGAAGCCGGAGCAGCCCGCCGCAACATCCGGCAATGCGTCGTCCGGCAGCGCAGCCGCCGAACCCGCCGCAACGGCGGAGCCGACGAGCGCTCCGACGAGCGTGCCGCCGGAAACCACCGCGATGCCCGAGAAAACCGACACGTCTGTCACGGTGACGCCGGAGAAGAACGGCCTTTACGATGCGCTGTGCGACCTTTTCAACAACTATCATGAAGGCACCGCCGGCTGCTCGCTCACGGGAGCGCGCATCGCTGCCACGATCATGGACTTCTCGCTCACGAACGGCATGGACGCCGTGCGCAGCGGCGCAGCCGCCTTTGATCTCGGCGAGGAGACGGAATTCGGCGAAAAGCTTACTGATAAGCTCACCGCGATGTATGAGACCGCTATGGGCCTTTACGGCGAGAGCGGGAAAAACCTCCTTGCCGACGGCGGCTATACGCCGGCGCATTACCCCTACAGCGCCAAGGACGTGCGCGATACCTATACCGCGATCTTCGCCGAGCGCGGCTGCGAAGCCCCTGCCGTGGTGCGCATCTACCGCAGCGACGCGAACGCCGAGCACTTCCTTGCCTTCGGCACCGCGCTCGACGGCACGGAGATCACCGCCGATGCGCTCAACGGCGCGATGGACGGCCTGATCTTTGAAAACGGCGCGGCGTTCAACACCGTTACCGCAGACAAGGACGGCCACATCAGAGCCGACCTCAACGACGCTTTCGCCGCGCAGGTGCGCTCTCTCGGCACGAGCGGAGAGTACTTCCTCGTCGGCGGCATCGTCAACACGCTGCTCGACGCCTTTGACGGCACGGAGGTAATGCTCACCGTGAACGGTGCGCCGCTCGAGAGCGGACACAATATTTACGACTACGCGCTCACGCGCTATGAGGAGTAACTATAACTGTATGAGCATGAAAAAGAAAGGCCTGTCCCTGCTGCTCTGCGCGGCGCTTTCCCTTTCGCTTGCGGCGTGCAGCACAAAGCCGGAAACTCCGGCACAGCCCACGGCGGAACCCACGGCGATCCCCGTGACCGCCGCGCCGGAGACTACCGCCGCGCCCACGGAGACGCCGGCGGCCGAAAACCGCAATGTGCCGGTGATTTCCGTCCGGTGCGAGAACGAGGATTTCTATACCGCCGACAATGCGGCGCTTCTTCTCGTCTATGCCTGCGCCGAGCCGAGCGTTTCCATGAACGGGAATGACGCCTCTGCCGCTGCGATCAACGAAACGCTGCATAAGCAGTACACGGATTTTGCCGTCGGCGTTGAATCGAGCGACGAATACGCTGTGTCCGGCAAGGAAAACTACCTTGCCGCGGCGAAGGAAGACCTTGCTTGGCAGACGGAAAACGGCGATGCTTCGGGCTTTTCTCCCTACAGCCTTATGCGCCAGACAAACGTCCGCTACAATGCCCGGTATCTCCTGAGCCTTACGTACGACGACACGTCGTATCTCGGCGGCGCGCACGGCTACACCGGCCGTTACGGCCACACCTTCGATATCCGCACCGGACAGGAGCTGACGCTCGCGGATCTCACGGATAACTACGACGCCTTCCTCTCCGCCGCCGTCGATCAGCTCAAAGATATCAGCTATGGCGCGGAATACGCCGCCTACGGCCTGAACGAGGGCTACGAGGATCAGCTCGCCGGTCTCTTCCGCGACGGCAACTGGTACTTTAACGACGAGGGCCTTGTCCTTATGGCGAACCCCTATGAGCTTGCAAGCTACGCTGCGGGTCTCATTGAGTTCACGCTGCCGTACGCCTGGCTCGCCTATCAGATCAAGGCGGACTATCTCCCCACGGAGAGCACGGCGGACGGCTCGCTCACCGCTGAGCTGAGCGAGAGCGCCGATGCAGCCGGGAACGCAACGTATGTCTACGACACCGGTACGGGCGGTCTCGGCGCGTGTGTCACGTTCACCGCCTCCGGCACGGTGGAGGATGTTGAGCTCAACGCCGTGACGTATCTTGAATACTCCAATCTCTACCGCGTGGACGGCACGCTCTGGTATGCCGAGCGCCTCTCCGACGGCGAGAGCGTCTGCGTGCAGACGTGGATTCCCGATGTGATGCCGAATCTCGCCGTCTCCTGGCGTGACAGCGAGGGCGAGCACACAAAGTATATCTCCCAGAGCGGGATGGACGGCTCTCTCATCCTCATGGACGGCGAACCGTATGCCGAGCGCCCGCTGAACATCTCCGGCAAGAGCGTGTATCACTATGACATCAACGGCGACTATGCCGCCGAGGAGATCACCGTAACGGCGGCCGATGCCGGCGGCATCAACGAGTACACGATCGCCGTGAACGGCACCGTGCTCGACCGCACGAACATGCCCGTGGGCGACCGGTACGATCTCTGGATCTGCGATCTGGACGGCGACGGCATCTGCGAGCTTCTGTTCGCCGCCGATCCCGGCAGCGACGATTACCGCACCTGCGGCTGGCACGGCGACACGCTCGAACCCATAGAGTTCACCGGCGACGCGCGCTACGGCAAGGATCCGAACGGTCTTACCGGCAGTCTCGACGGGCGCGTTGTGTTCAGCGGCGGCATCCCGGTGCTTGAAGCGTGGTACTATCAGCTCGGCACCTACCGCGCGTCCATCGGCATGAACGGGACCTCCGACGGCGTTGTGACGCTCGATCCGACGCATAAATGGGACTACCGCGGCAGCTACTACTATCTGACCGTGGCGAAGATTCTCCCGGTGTATCTCGATGAGAGCGGCACCGCCGTGCTGACGCCGGGCGAAAAGCTCATCCTGACCGGCACGGACGGACAGAACACCTTCTTCCGCACCGAGGATGGCCGCACCGGATCGATCCGGCTGGAATACGATGGAGAAGGCGGCTGGACCATCAACGGCGAGAGCGAAGGGAACTTCTTCGAGATGCTTCCCTATGTCGGCTGACGCCGTCAAACAAACCCCACTCCGTTGAGGGGTTTGTTTGAGGGGATAGCGGCTCGCGGCAGCGCACTCACTTACGTTCGCACGTTTGCGAGCCGAGCGGAATTTTCTCCGACGCGCATGTCGCCGGAGAAAATGATTCAAAATTTATTTGCTCCTGCGGGAGCAAACTCTGGTGAGACCTTTTTTCCAACGCGAATGAAGGCCGGAACACAGAAAAAACGCTGTGTTCCGGCCTTTTTTGAAAAACCGGTTGCAGAGCCGGGAAAAAACGGTTATAATGCACCTGTTGGCCTTGGAATCGTTTCCATGGCACGCATTCCATAACGGAAAGGACAGAGAACCATGATTTATTCTCCGCAGGATCTTCTGGGCACCACGGAATCTCTGCTGAAATATGACGAGGACGAGCGCCTGAGCGAGGCCTCGCCCCAGCACCTCCACAACGCTCTCGGGCGGGCGGTAATGATCGCGGTGGGGGACAACTGGGCCAAATCCCGCGCCCGCCGCGCCGGAAAGCGCAAGGCGTATTATCTCTCCGCCGAGTATCTTGTCGGGCGGCTCGTATACAATAACCTTTTCAATCTCGGCATTCTCGACGAAATGCGCCGGGTGTTTGCCGAGCGCGGCATCGATCTCGCCTGTCTTGAGGAGATCGAGGACGCGGCTCTCGGCAACGGCGGTCTGGGCCGTCTTGCCGCGTGCTATATGGACAGCACCGCCACCTGCGGCGTGCCGCTGAGCGGCTACGGCCTGCGCTACCGCTTCGGTCTTTTCAAGCAGAGCTTTGAAAACGGCGCGCAGAAGGAATCCGCCGACGACTGGGAAAAGCACGGCGATCCCTGGAGCTTCCGCCGCGAGAAGCACACCGTCCGCGTCCGCTTCGCCGACCAGACGGTGCTCGCCGTGCCGTACGATACGCCGGTCATCGGCTATCATACCGACAACGTCGCAACGCTCCGTCTCTGGCAGTGCGAGGCCGAGCAGGAGCTCGACTTTGACGCGTTCAACTCGCAGGATTACGAGCGCGCGCTCACCGAGAAAAACCGCGCCGAGGACATCACCCGCGTCCTCTACCCGAACGACAGCACCGTCGAGGGCAAGCGTCTGCGCATCAAGCAGCAGTACTTTCTCTCGAGCGCGTCGCTGCAGGACATCCTGCGCACCTACAAATCCTCCGGCAACGGCGATCTTCAGCGCCTCGGCGAGTTCATCGCCGTGCAGCTCAACGATACCCATCCCGCCATGTCCATCCCCGAGCTCATCCGTCTGCTCATGGCCGAGGGCATCGACTTTGACCGCGCCTTTGCTATCACCCGCAGCGTTTTCTCCTACACGAACCACACCGTCATGGGCGAAGCGCTCGAGCGCTGGGATATGGATCTTCTGCGCAGTGTTGTGCCGGAGATCTGCGACATTCTCCTGAAGATCGAAGAGCGCCTGCAGCAGGAGTTCCCCGGCGCGAATCTCCATGTCGTGTGCGACAATCAGGCGCGCATGGCCGACCTTTCGGTGTATATGTCCCGCAAGGTGAACGGCGTGGCGGAGATCCACAGCCAGATCCTCCGGGACGATCTCTTCCGCGCATGGAACGAAAAATACCCCGACCGTATCGTGAACGTCACAAACGGCATCACGCCGCGCCGCTGGCTCGGCCTCTGCAACCCGGAGCTCACCGAGCTCATCCGCGCCGAGATCGGCGAAGGCTTCCTGCGCGATCTTGACCGCATCGGATATCTGCGCGAGCACGTGAACGACGAGCTCGCCATGCTCTTCAACGCTGTGAAGCTCCAGAAAAAAAGCCAGCTCGCCGCGCACATCCACGCTGTCGAAGGCGTGGACATTCCGGAAGAGTTTGTGTTCGATGTGCAGGTCAAGCGCGCGCACGAATATAAGCGCCAGCTTATGAACGCTCTGTGCCTCGCCGATTTCTATTTTGAGATCAAAAACGGCGGCCTTGCCGACGTACCGCCCACGGCGTTCATCTTCGGCGCGAAAGCCGCCCCCGGCTACCGCCGCGCGAAAGCCGTCATCCGGTATATCAACCGCCTTGCCGATCTCGTGAACAACGACCCCGACGTGAACGGCAGAATGCGCATCGTGTTCGTGCAGAACTACAACTGCTCCTATGCCGAAAAGATCATCCCCGCGGCGGATATCTCCGAGCAGATCTCCCCGGCGGGCACGGAGGCCTCCGGCACGGGCAACATGAAGCTCATGCTCAACGGCGCGGTGACGCTCGGCACGATGGACGGCGCGAACGTCGAGATCGTCCGGCAGGCCGGGCTGGAGAACAACTACATCTTCGGCGGCACCGTCGAGGAGAACAACGCCGTGCGCGATACCTACGATCCCAAGGCGCTCTATGATTCCGACGAGCGCATCCGCCGCGCGATGGATACGCTCGTGGACGGCACCGTGCCGACCGACGACGATCAGAAGGAGCTTTTCGACGCCATACTCAAGGGCGCGAGCTGGCACCGTCCGGACAACTATTTCGTTCTGCGCGATTTTGAAAGCTACCGTGA
>CAKSWA010000061.1 GCA_934511165.1 uncultured Oscillospiraceae bacterium
TGTCGCCGGAGAAAATGATCAAAACTCTATTTGCGCCTGCGGGCGCAAACTCTGCGAGGCATTTTCGACAGTCTGAAATGGCTCCCTCGGACGAGGGAGCCATTTTTTGCTCATTACGTTACATCCACGCGCTGTGGGAGACGAGATAGAGATACGCGTCCACCAGCTCGTCCACGCTCGCGGCGCGGGAGCTTTCCAGCCAATGCTTCACCGTAGAAATGAGGCAGATGGCATTGAAGCGCGCCACCGTTTTCTCGGAAAGAAGCCCTGCGTGCCCTGCGGCAGGCGCGAGAGCGGCGTTTTCCAGAAGCAAACGCTGCACCGCATCTGCGAACGAGTCCTCAAAGCCGTTCTGGCCTGTGACGGTGAACGCCTTGCGGTAAAAAGCGCTGTCCTCCACAAGCCCGGCAAAGATCGTGCGCAGCGCGCCGCCGCCGTCGCCGCGGCGCAGCGGCTCGCCCGCCGGGGCGACCACATCCGTTTCCACGATCCATGCGAGCAGATCGTATTTGTCCTGAAAGTGGTTATAAAACGACGGGCGGCGGATACCGGCCTCGTTCGTGATCATCATGATGGAGATTTTTTCGAAGGGATATCGCAGCAGCAGCGCCTTGAAGCCGTCGGCAATCAGGCGCTTGGTCATATCCTTGCGGCTATCCATGGTTGCCTCCTATCAGAGCAGCGAGCGGAGCAGCACGTCCGCGCCGGTCACGAGGAACAGCACGCCGCCGATCCAGTACGCAGTGTTTTTCTGCGAATATCCGAAATGATAGCCCACCGTCACGCCGCCGAGCGCGCACACCGCCGTCACGCCGAAGAGCGTAGCAAGGCAGGAGAGCCAGTACGCATCGAGAAAGCGGGAGCTGACGCCGGCGAGCAGCGAATCAAGACTCGTGAGCACGGCGGTGCCGACGACCTTTTTGTAGGTGATCTCGGAGCGGTGCTCAAAAATAGCCTTTTTGCGGATGGCCTTCACGATCAGATACGCGCCAAGCACGAAGAAAATGAGCGCGCCGAGACGGTGCCACAGCCCCTGCGTCACGGTGTAGTAGGACGCGAAGCGCGGCAGCATGCCGAGAAGCCGCCCAATCTCCATCGCCGCGACCTGCGCCGCACAGAAGATGAGGCAGTACGCAGCAACGCGGCGGCGGCGGATCTCGCCGAGCACCGCGCCCTGACATACGGCGGCACCGAACACGTCCAGCGAAATGCCCAGGCAGAAAACCAGAATTTCCCAATATTTCACAGTCGATCACCTCATTATTTGCTGAGCCCATTATACCGGAAATTCTGCCGGAGAAAAGATACAAAAATCAGAAAATGTCAAACGCGCCGGAGACAATGCTCCGGCGCGTCCGGTTTATGGGAAAGAGGCCGTTCAGACGTTGACCGCCGCGCGGCGGGACGACACAGCACGGATAACGAAGAGCGCGGCAACCGTGAGCGCAATGCCGATAGCAAGGCAGACGTACACGTTCTGGACGAATCCGGCGATAATGTAGTTCACAAACGAAACGGCGGCAACGGTGAGAATGTAGGGAATCTGTGTGGAGACGTGGTTGAGATGGCCGCACTGTGCACCGGCAGAGGCCATGATCGTCGTATCGGAGATCGGCGAGCAATGATCGCCCATGACCGCGCCCGCAAGGCACGCGGAGACGCCGATGATGAGAAGCTGGCTATCCGCGGGGAACACATCCGTCACGATCGGGATCAGGATACCGAACGTGCCCCAGCTCGTGCCGGTGGAGAACGCAAGGCCGCAGCCGACAAGGAAGATGATCGCCGGAAGCAGGTTGTAAAGGTTCTGGGATGCGCCCTGCATCACGCCGTACACATATTCCGCCGCGCCGAGCATGCCGGTCATGCTCTTGAGCGTCACGGCGAAGGTGAGAATGAGGAGCGCCGGAACCATGGCGATGAAGCCCTTGGTGGTGCATTCCATGGCTTCCTTGAACCGGAGAAGGCCGCGGCCGAGGAAGTAGATCACCGTGAAGATGAGCGCGATGAGCGCGCCCCACGGCAGGCCGACGGTGGCGTCCGTGTTGGCGAAGGCTTCCACAAACGGCGTGCCGGAGAAGTATCCGCCGACGTACAGCAGTCCGGTGACGCAGCAGACGATCAGCGCGATGACCGGGATCACCAGATCGACAACCTTGCCCTTCGCCGAAACGGGCACCTCCGCCTCATCGTCGCGCCGCTCGCCGGAGGTGAAGAGATCGCCGTTGAGCTGCGCGTTCATCTCGTGCAGCTTCATGGGGCCGTAGTCAAACTTCATGAGCGTGAGCACAACGATGAACACCAGCGTGAGGAGGCTATAATAGTTCCAGGGGATCGCGCGCACAAAGAGCTCCGGACCGGACATGACGCTCTCATCCACAACGCCGGAGACCGCCGCCGCCCACGAGGAGATCGGCGCGATCATGCATATGGGCGCGGCCGTCGCGTCGATGAGATAGGCGAGCTTGGCGCGGGAGATGCGGTGGCCGTCCGTCACGGGGCGCATGACGCTGCCGACGGTGAGGCAGTTGAAATAGTCGTCCACAAAGATCAGCACGCCGAGAAGGAACGTGGCGAGCATCGCGCCGACACGGGTATACACGTGCTTCTGCGCCCAGCGCCCGAACGCCGCCGAGCCGCCGGCGCGGTTCATGAGTGCAACAAGGATGCCGAGCAGCACGAGGAACAGGAAGATGCCGACATTGCCGGCGTTGGAGACGCTGCCGATGAGACCATCGTTGATGATGATGTCCAGCGTCCTGACCGGCGCGAACCCGGCGACGAGCGCCGCGCCCACAACGATGCCGAGGAAGAGCGAGGAATAGACCTCCTTGGTGATCAGCGCCAGAGCAATGGCGACGACCGGCGGCAGCAGCGCCCAGATGGTACCGTAGAACATGAAAAAACCTCCCGCGCATGCAAAAAACCGTGATCCCCGGTGGAAGGATCACGGCTGTGCATACAAAATCAGTAATATAAAATATACTAAATTCGCAGCAATGACAGCTCTCCACCGAAGTGACAGTCCGCGGAATGTTCTCCCGCGTCCCAGGCCTCCCCCGCCAGACAGCGGAGAAATCCTTCGGCGATCTCCCCTTTCCGCTTCCCCGGTGTCTGCCGGACAACGAAAGCGTACTGATGTTGGTCGCGCCTCTATCATTGAGATTACTTTTTCATTATAAGTTGCTAAAGAAAAAAGTCAAGCATAAACATGCATTGGAGCGAAAAAACTTACGCCGGAGCCGGTTGCCCTCCCTGCTCTGCCTCCCGCCGCCGGATATCACGCGAAACGCGCACGGCAATCGGCACGGCAAGCAGCATCACAAGCATATCCGCCGCGCCCTGCACCGACGCGATGCCCCATACGCCCCAGAGCCGGATCATGACAGGCAATATCGGGAAGAAGCAGATCCCCTGCCGCGCAAGCCCCAGCAGCAGCGACGGCAGTGCCCGCCCGATGCCGGAGCAGAGCATATTCACGATGATGCCGAAGCCTTGGAACGGCATGGCAAGGCATTGGATGCGCAGCGAAAATACGCCGATGCGCACAAGCTCGGCATCGTTCTCCGTAAAGAGCAGCAGAATGGGCCGGGCGAATATTCCGACAACGAGCGCCACGACGGAAATGCCCGCGACGCACGCGATCATGGAAAACCGGAACGATTCCCGCACGCGGTCAAACCGCTTTGCGCCCCACGAGAACCCCGCCACGGGCTGGAACCCCTGACCGAAGCCGAGACAGGCGCTCGTCATAAACATGGTGATGCGGTTGGCAACATTGATTGCTGCGAGCGCGCTCGTACCGTAGCCCACGGCGATGCGGTTGAGCAGTATTCCGGCAAGCGTGCCGAGACCGTTGCGGAAAAAGCTCGCGCTGCCCATGGCGCATACCTCTTTGGCATCCTGCCAGCGCGGGCGGAACTGCCGGAAGCGGATCGTGAGCAGCGTCTTTTTGCGGAAATACGGCGTCATGAGGATGCACCAGCTGACGACCTTGGAAATAGCCGTCGCAGCGCTCGCGCCCGCGACGCCCCAGCCGAACGTGAAGATGAAGAGCGGATCAAGCCCCACGTTGAGCACCGCGCCCGCCACCATGCCGATCATGGAAAAGACGGCGCTGCCCTCGGCGCGCAGGCATTGGTTAAGCACAAAGCTCGTCGCCATAAATGGCGCGGCGAGCAGGATATACCGGCAGTACTGCTCCGAATACGGCAGGATCTCCTCGTTCGCGCCGAGGAGGAGCAGCATCTGATTCTGATACGTAAAGCCGAGAATGAGCACAAGCGTTCCGAGCGCAAGCGCGAGGAAGAAGCACGTGGAAAGCACCTCGCGGGCGCGCTCGTCCTGCTTCGCGCCGAGCAGACGCGACGTAAGGCTCGCCGCGCCCACGGCGAGGAGCGAGCCTGCCATCATGATGATGAGATCGATCGAGCCGTTCACGCCGACCGCGCCCGTAGCGTCTGTGCCGAGCTGGCTTACGAAGAGCGTATCGGCAAGGTTATAGGCGCTCGTGACGAGCATTCCCGCAATCGACGGCAGCGCCATTTTCGGCACAAGCTTGGGAATGGGCGTTTTGAGCATGAAATCCCGTTTCTCATTGGGATCGCGGAACTGGGGCATGGGCGGTCTGGGTCCTTTCTCTCTTTGGTTTCCGGCGCGCCGGTCAGGAAAAAATCAGTAGGAGTATTTTCCGCCGCCGATGAACTCGCGCAGCAGGGAGTCCCTGGCGAGCAGGTCGGGCGAAACATCCTCAAAGCGCTCAAACGCCGGGAGGATGCTCTGCAGCTCGCTGTAGCGCGGCGTGTCGGCGGGCATGGCGTTGAAGAGTTCCGTGGCGGTATTATTCAGCACCGGCACCTCATAGGCAAACGAGGAGTCGAACTGGAGATTGGCCTTATCTTTGAAGGGCGAAATATACAGCTTCTCGCCGCGGCGGATGTTCGCCCAATGGGCAAGCGTCTGCTGTGCGGCGGTGCCGCGGAAGAGATAGTCGCGCACGGTGCGGCGCATGAGGCGCATCCAGGTGCCCTTGAACACGACTGCGCCGTTGTCGTCCAGAATGTTGCTGCGCGCGCTGATATAGAGCTTGAATGCCTCGGGATGCACGAGCGTAATTGAATCGTTGAGCGCATGGATGCCCTCAAAAACGGCGACCTCGTTTTTCTTCAGCCGCAGCGAAGCGCTCGGCTCCAGATCGCGGCACTGGTGCACGAAGTCATAGCGCGGCACGAGAATGCGCCCGCCCTCGGAGAGAACGGAGAAGTGCTCGTTCAAAAGCTCCATATCCATGCACAGGGGCGACTCAAGATCGTACCCGCCCTCGGGTGTGCGCGGCGTCGTCTCCGGGGAGACGGTTTTGAAATAATTGTCCATGGAGATGCTGTGCGTGCGCACGCCGCGCCGCTCAAGCACCTCGCACACCTTCAGCGCAGTCGTCGTCTTGCCGCTGCCGGAGGGGCCGGAGAGCAAAACGATCGGGCTCTTTTCCATATTCTCCATAATGCGGTCGGCGGCAAGCTCCAGCCGTTCGGCATAGATTTTGTCGCACTCCGCGATGAAGCCGGCGGCATCCGCGCGGCAGCGTTCATTGATCTCGGAAAGATAATAGGCCATTTTCAGTTTGTCCCTTTCGGTTCGGAATTATAAAAGTGGACAATCTCGTCCTTTTCCGCGCACGTCTGCGCGATGCGATCCATATATTCCCGCGGGTACTTCGGCGCCATGAGGCGCTTTACAACGCCGCCGGGCGCCGTGAGCTTCGTAGAGCCGCCCGCGCCTACGGCGAGAATGCCGCAGAGCTCCTCCATAATGCATATGTTGTAGAGATTTTCGTATCCCGGTTTCGTCCAGCCGACGTTTTCAAAGCTGCCGGACATGAACTTCTGCCGGTAAAGGTAGTACGGCGCATACCCCGCCGCTTCGAGTCTTTCGCGCGCGGCGGCAAGCATCTCCCCGACGGCTTTTCCGTCCGGCAGCGCCGTGCCCTCGGTGAGAAAGCGCGAGCCCTTTTTGAGCGCGAGCGTGTGTACCGTGATGTTTTCTGCGCCGAGCGCGATCACCTCGCGCATCGTTTCGGCGAAGGTCTCCGGCGTGTCGCCGGGCAGGCCCGCGATGAGATCCATGTTGAACGCGAGCTGCGGGAACTTTTTCACCATTGCCACCGCCTCGCGCACCTCGGCCACGGTGTGGTACCGTCCGATGGCCTCAAGCACCGCGTCCGACATCGTCTGCGGATTGACGCTCACGCGGTCAATGCCGTGTGCAGCGAGAACCGCGAGCTTTTCCTCCGTCACGGTGTCCGGCCGCCCGGCTTCCACGGTGAACTCCCGGCAGGCGGAAAGATCAAAGCACGCCTTCGTGTCTGCAAGCAGCCGGTCGAGCTCCGGTGCCGTGAGCGTTGTCGGCGTGCCGCCGCCGACATATACCGCAACGATGCGCCGCCCGGCGGCCTTCACCGCCGCGGCTGTCGCACGCATTTCCTTTTCCAGCGCATCCAGATAGTCCGGGATGCTTTTTAAAAGCTTCGGCGCGTCTACGCTCACAAAGCTGCAATAGGCGCAGCGCGTCGGGCAGTACGGAATGCTGATATACAGGCACACGTCCTCCGGTGCAAGCGTTGCCTCCGCCTTTGCTGCGGCGCGCTCGGCAGCGAGCGCGAGTGATGCCCGCTCCTTCGATACATCGAACGTATCGGTCAGCATCCGCACGGCGGCGGCCTCACTCAGGCCGTCCCGGTGGATGAGCCCCGCGAGGAGCTTGGCCGGGCGCACGCCGGTGAGACAGCCCCACTCCGGCTTCGGCACGCCGAGCTCCATCGCAGCGCGGTAAAATGCCAGCTTCAGAATGCGCTGCTCCAGCCGGGGGCGCTCCAGCGCATTGTGCAGCCGGCCGGTGCGGATACGGGCATAGCCCCGCGCTTCGGCTCCGTCGTATGCGAGAAGGCAGACAGCCGTCGTGTACGTATCGCCGGGACAAAGCCGCAGCGTGACAGAGCGCCGGCTCCCGCTCTCGCTCGCAGACGCCGGGTATGCCGGCCGTTCGCCCGGGAAGAGCATGAGCATCATCTGCTCGGCGGCATATTTATAATCGTTGTTCAAAAGAAAAATATCCATAACAGGTATATTATATAGGATTTCCGGAAAAAGGCAAGCCGTGGAAAGAAATTGCCGTCGGGTTTTGTGGATTTGTCCATAGCGGCTCATTGACGTTTATGGTAAAGTATACCCCAAGGGGAAGGTTTCGTGTTTGCATTTTGTTAACATCGCGCCTATGATGCAACCAGACAGTCGGTAAGCGTTGATTAACGGGAACCCGGGCCCGCGTCTTTCAGCGCTGAAAGACAGCTGAACGAAACG
>CAKSWA010000062.1 GCA_934511165.1 uncultured Oscillospiraceae bacterium
TCCCTCCAGAATCATATCGGTCACGTCGATCCCGCGGCAGGCCCAGCTTCCTGTGATGTTCTTTTTCAGGGTATCATCGGAACCGCACCCGGCCAAAGTCAGAATAAACGCGGCGATAAGTACTGCGAGAGTCAGCTTATGAAGTGCTTTTTTCATCAATTTCTCATCCTCCTTTTTACATACCTTGCGGCACTATGTCAAATTATATAGTATCTGGCATGATTCCACAAGCGTAATCTGCCTTTTCCCATTCGTTTTGACATTTTTTCTCCGGACTCGGGTATGGAAGGCCGCGTTGAATCATTGCATTAAGGTAAAATAACCTCGCCCCGGACGATCCCGTCCGGGGCGGGCTGCTGCATTCGAAAACACCTTGCGATCGTGTTTTGGCTGTGCTATACTCCGAATAGAACATAAACTTGACTTCAGGTCAAGATATTTTAAAGCCTTTTGGGAGGATATTTTATGTATTCGATCGGACAGGTATCGGAGATGTTCGGCTTACCCATCTCCACGCTGCGCTATTACGACCGGCAGGGGCTGTTTCCGCGTATGGAGCGGGTGTCGGGTATCCGCCAGTTCAGCAAGAGCGAGATTGAGGCGCTTCGCATGATCGAATGCCTGAAAAAGGCTGGAATGGAGATCAAAGATATCCGGCAGTTTATGGACTGGTGCGTGGAGGGACCGTCTACCTATCCGCAGCGCAAAGCGATGTTTGAGGCGCAGAAGGCGCACGTGGAAGCGGAGATCGAACGGATGAACCAGACGTTGGACATGCTGAAATACAAATGCTGGTACTATGAACAGGCGATCCAAGACGGCGGCGAGGACGCGCTCCCGGCGATGATCCCCGGCCAATTGCCTGAAGATATCCGGCGGGCGTACGAAAACTCCCACAAAGGATACGGTGCGTAGACTCTTGCCCTGACGCAATAGAAAGCAAGCCCATATATGGACAAGCTGTTGTAGCAGCATATCCGTATATGGGCTTTTCCTGTGTGGATCGATGCCGCATCAGATTTGACAGACCGTGCCGAGACCATGCTTTTCGCACCCCTTGAGGATGATCGCGGCGGAGGCAATGTCCTGCAAAGCGATGCCGGTGGAGTCAAAAACGGTGATCTCCGCATCGCTTGTCCGCCCGGCCTTTTCGCCGAGAATGACCTCGCCGATCTCTCCGGCAAGCGCGGGAAGAACGCCCTCGCGGTGCGGCAGCTCGCTCTCGCCGACGGCGAAGCATTGCGCCGTATCGTCGCCGTATACGGCAGCGGCGGCGAGCACCGCCGATTCGATCTCCTGCTTGCCGGGCAGGTCGGCGCCGATGCAGCTCAGGTGCGTGCCAAGCTTGACCCACGCGCGCTTCACGACCGGCGTTTTGGCGCAGGTGGCGGTGAAAACGATGCCGCTTGCGCCGACGGCAGCGGCGATGTCCGTCTCGGCGGTGATCGCTGCGGCGCACTTATGATCGCACGCCTTGAGCAGCGCATCCGTCTTTTCCGTCACGGCGGCGAGACGCTCCACGGCCTTCTCCGGGCGGTGCGGGTTTGTGAGATACACGGTCTCCAGAGAGGGGATTGCCGCGATTGCCGCGGCGGCAAGATATGGGCAGAGCTCACCGCAGCCGACGATTGTAAGCGTTTTGGCGTTCTTGCGCGCAAGATATTTTGCACCCACGGCGGCCGCCGCACCGGTGCGCAGCGCCGTGATGGGGCCGGCGTTCAAAAGCGCCTTCGGCTCTCCGGTGGCGAGATCGAAGAGCAGCGATGTGCCGAAAAGCGCCGGAAGCTCCTTTGCGGCGTTTGAGTCGTACCAGGAAACAACCTTCATTCCGTACACGTCCGCGCTCGCGAGATCGCCGGATTTGATGTCGAGATCGGCATGGCCGGGATCAAACTCATGAAAAACCATCGGCCATACGCTGCCCGTCCCGGCGGATTTTCCGGCATAGGCGCTCTCCACGGCGCGGAGCGCCGCGGTCACGGTGAATACTTTTTGGATATCCTCCCGCCCGATGATGCGGATGGAGCTCATTTTTCCAGCTCCTTTTCCTTCCACGCAAAGTATTCGCTCACGGCCTTCAGACCGTTTACGAGCGCTTCCTTGCCATAAGCATAGCCGATGCGCATGCTCTTCGGCTGTTCAAAGCAGTCGCCGGGCGTGACGAATGCGCCGGTCTTGTGGTACATCTCCTCGCACAGCTCATAGGACGGCACGTCAAAATCATAATAGACGAGCGCCGTCGTGCCGCCGAGGGGCTTTACGTAGCTCGCGTGCTTTTCTCCGGCGACCCAGTTATCCAGAATGGCGAGATTCTCCCGCACGATGGCGCGGCTGCGCGCGAGCATTTTGCCGCTGTGTTTGAGCGCAAGCGCGGCGATGGCTTCGTCGATCATGCCACCGCTGATGAGATCGTAGTCGCGGTGCGAAACGAGTGCGCGGAGCGCCTCCTTGTCGTGCGTGGCGATCCAGCCGAGGCGCAGCCCGGCGAGGGAAAATACCTTCGACATGCTGCTCACAGAGATGCCCTTTTCGTAGAGATCGGCGATGGACTCGCTCCACTCGTCCGCCTGCGAAAGATGGCGGTAGACCTCGTCGCAGAGAATGTATGCGCCCGCCTCGCGCGCGATCTGCACGATCTCCTCAAGCATAGCGCGGCTCATAAGCGCGCCGGTCGGGTTGTTGGGGTTGTTGAGGCAGATCATTTTCGTCCCCGGCACGGCGAGCGTGCGCAGCGCGTCCAGATCGGGGAGATACCCGTTTTTGCGGCTCAGCGGGAGAATTTTTACCTTCGCGCCGAGCGATTCGGGAATGGAGTAAAGCTGCTGGTACGTCGGCAGGACGCTGATGACGCGGTCGCCCGGCGATACGAGCGAATAGAACACATGGTGGTTCGCGCCCGCCGCGCCGTGCGTCGTGACGATGTTTTCGGGCTGGATCGTTTTATAAAGCGAGCAGATGCCCTGCCGGAACGCGGGCGCGCCCTCAATATCGCCGTAGGTCAAACGGCGCGCGGCAAGATTCTCCAGAAAGGCGGCTTTGTCCTCGCCGGTCAGCGCGAACAGCTCATCGAGCGACACGGAATCAACGCATGTCTCCGCGATGTTGTATCGTGCGCCGACTTCCCATTCGTTCATCCATTCCTCCACGGCGAACGGCTTGATATACATAAAAATTCTCCTTTCCGCCCGCCGCTGCCGGATAAGGCAAAAGGCGCCCGGGGCATTCCTTATAGCGCCTGTGCGCCGTACCTGCGGAATTGCCCGGACGCCTTTTCGACCCGCACCCGGTGATGCGGAAGGCGATATATTTTATTTACATTTGAATAATAATTCATAAACTACGGAAAGTCAAGCGGAATAATAAATATTATTCAAAATGACGTTGCAAGTCGCTTTTTCTTTCGGTTGTCTTTGCATGCTGCACAGATTTTCACCCTATGAGGGTTTGCTGTCAGTCCAGATTTTTCAGCCCGTCATAGAGATCGTTGAAGGATTTGAGCCCTTCGCAGCGACCATACGAGAACTCTTTATTATCGCCAAACTCCAGAAGGAAGCACTTTGCGAGCTCTTCCACCGTCTGCTCCAGCGTGGTGAAAAACTGCCGGTAGGCAAAATTGCTTGCCGGTGTGCCATCTTCAAAGGTGCTGGTGATGAGCGATTCCGTCACCTGGTCGAGCGGGTACATTTTGAGATGCATCAGCTCGTGCACGATGACCTCTTCCAGATTCTCCTGCTTGGGATTGGCCGCGTTCAGCAGGAAAACGGCTTTTCTGTCGTCGCAGTCTACCTTGAAATCGCCGGTCTTGCGCCAGGCGGGATCCTCCACAAACTCCAGCTTCACATCCCACGCCGGTACGATCCGCAGCTTTTTGCAGTATTTATCAAAAATCTCTCTTAAATAGGCTTTGTCCATTGCACGATCCTCCTCCTTCAATTTTGCAGAAAAACGGACATCAGTACTATTGTGTGATAAAGGGTTACTTTACTCCGTATATAATTCCTTTTATAAAATCTGTCATAAAAAGCGATGTCTGTTTGCTGTTGATGTCCCCAAAGATAGTGCATCATTTGCAATACACGATTTCTACTAGAAGATTAGGAAAAACCAGATACACGATTAGTTCTTTTTTCAAGCTCTATTAGAGAACGCCAAAAGGAAGAAAAAAGAGCAAAGAAAATCCCCAAACCTTTAGAAAATCTAAGGGTTTGGGGTTTGGCGGAGAAGGAGGGATTCGAACCCTCGATACCCTTTTGGGGTATACACGATTTCCAATCGTGCGCGCTCGACCGGGCTACGCGACTTCTCCATAGCGGTCAAACTGAAAAATATTCAATTCAGCTTGTCTACTATAGCAAATGCGCGCGGCAAAGTCAAGAGCGACTTTGCCGCGCACGGCGATTTTTTCAAATTTTTCAGTTATCTTCGCGGTCGCCTTTCTGCCGGATGGTGATGCGGATGGGCGTGCCCTCCAGTCCGAACGTCGAGCGGATCTGATTTTCAATGTACCGCTGGTAGGAGAAGTGGAAGAGCTCCCGGCTGTTGCAGAAGATGACGAAGTGCGGCGGCCGCGTGCCGGTCTGGGTCATATAGTAGATTTTCAACCGGCGTCCTTTGTCAGACGGCGGCTGCACGCGCGCCTGCGCATCGGCGAGTACGTCGTTGAGAAGGCCGGTCGTGATGCGCATGGAGCTCTGGTCGTTTACAAAGTTTACAAGCTCAAAAATGCGCTCGGTGCGCTGACCGGTGAGCGCGGAGATGAAGAGGACGGGCGCATACGTCATGAACGAGAGATCGCGGTAAACGTCCTTGCGCATCTTGTCCATTGTGTGGGTGTCCTTCTCGACGAGATCCCACTTATTCACAACGATGATGCTTGCCTTGCCCGCTTCGTGGGCAAGACCGGCGATCTTGGTGTCCTGCTCCGTGACGCCTTCGCGCGCGTCGATCATGATGAGACACACGTCCGCACGTTCAATGGCGAGCTGCGCGCGCATAACGGAAAACTTCTCGATCCGGTCGTCCACCTTGGACTTGCGGCGGATGCCGGCGGTGTCGATGAAGATATACTTGCCGTATTTGTTCTCAAGGCGCGTATCCACGGCGTCGCGCGTTGTGCCGGCCATGTCCGCGACGATGACGCGGTTTTCCCCGAGCACGAGATTGACGAGCGAGGACTTGCCGACATTCGGCTTGCCGATGACGGCGACGCGGATGAGATCGTCCTCTTCCTCGCCCTCTTCCTCGGGCGGGAAGTTCTCGATGCAGGCATCGAGCATTTCGTCCGTGCCGTGGCCGTGGATGGCCGAGAGCGCGATCGGGTCGCCGAGACCGAGCGAGTAGAACTCGTAAATGCCGGGGTCGACCTGGCCGACAGAGTCCATCTTGTTTACGCACAGCACGACCGGCTTGTGCGAGCGCTTGAGCATCGCAGCCACTTCCTGATCGGCGGCGGTGACGCCGGTGCCGATCTCGGTCACGAACACGATCACATCCGCGGAGTTGATGGCGATCTCCGCCTGCTCGCGCATAAAGAGCAGAATTTCGCTGTCTGCCGTCGGCTCGATGCCGCCGGTATCGACGATATCAAAGGTGCGGCCCGCCCATTCGCACTCGGCGTACAGGCGGTCACGCGTCACGCCGGGCGTGTCCTCCACGATGGAGAGACGCTTCCCGCACAGACGGTTGAAAAGCAGGGATTTGCCCACGTTGGGGCGGCCGACGATCGCGACAAGGGGTCGTTTAGCCATAGGAAAATCCTCCTTTCGGGGGTGTTAAAGTTCTTCAAAGCGCATCGCGGCGAGCAGCTCCGCGCCGTCCACCTCGAGCGGGATGACCGGCACGCCGAGCTCACGCGAGAGGTCTTCGGGCGTGAGATCGTCCAGAAACACGCCTTCGCCATGACGCAGCATGGTTTTGGGGATATATATCCGTTCGCCGAGTTCTTTTTCCCGGAGATGGCGGAGAATGTCCCGCCCGGTGAGCAGCCCGGCGACCTCGATGGTGTGGCCGAAAAAGTCGTTCGGAATACCGTAGACCGTGCCGTTCGCCCCGGCCTTTTCCACAAGCGCGCGCAGATACGGCTCGGCGGCCTTGCCGGTGGCGATGGTAAAGTGCGGCGTATCCTTCCGCTCGGACGCATCTTCGAGCGAGAGCGCGAGATCAAATTCCGTTTCGAGCAGACGCAGCATGCCTACGCCGTTTTCGAGCTGGGCATAGTCCTCGTAGTATTCGTCCTCCGGCAGGGGAAGCTGGGCCCGGAGATACATCTCGTCGCTGCAATAGAAAATATGGCTGCCGTATTTTTCAAAGCACTCTGCGGCAAAGGCCTCTACCTGCGCAATTGTCGCGCGGGCCTGTTCGAGCGTATAGGGGGAGAGCGGCGTCAGGCGTTCCCGGTGGCAGGTGAGCCCCACCGGCACGATGGAAACGCTGCTCACATGCGGATAAAATCCGGCAAGATCTTCCAGCGAGCGCTGCAGCGCCGCACCGTCGTTCCAGCCCGGCACGGCGACGATCTGGCATTCCATGAAAATGCCCGCCGCGGCGAACCGGTTCAGGATATCCATGATCTCTTTTCCGCGCAGATTGCCGATGAGCTTTGCGCGCAGCTCCGGGTCGGTTGCATGCACGGAGATGTTCAGCGGGCTTACCTTCAGATCACAGATGCGCTGCAATTCGCGCTCGGAAAGATTCGTACAGGTGATATAGTTCCCCGTGAGGAACGAAAGACGCGCGTCGTCATCTTTAAAATAGAGCGTTTTGCGCATCCCGCGCGGCAGCTGATCCACGAAGCAGAACACGCACCGGTTGGAGCAGCCCGTCGGCTTGTCCATCAGGTACGTTTCAAAGTTCAGCCCGAGATCCTCGCCCTCCTTTTTGCGGAGGCGGATCGTGCCCGCGTCCCGGAATTCCAGCGTGAGCGAGCGGTCATACGCCCAGTATTTATAATCGAGCACGTCATGGATCTCGTGCCGGTTGATATAACGCAATTCGTCTCCGGGGAGCACCCGGCCTTCCAGCGGAGAGCCGGGGTCTACCGACGAGATCGTGTTGTACATACAAACTCCTCATAGCAAAAGAAGAGGGGGCAAAGCCTCCTCTTCTTAAGCTCGGTTACTTTTTCTCCTCGTC
>CAKSWA010000063.1 GCA_934511165.1 uncultured Oscillospiraceae bacterium
GTGTCGGGGCTGCCGTCCGGCTTCATGATGCGGTCGGCGTTGCCGTGGTCGGCGGTGATGAGGATCACGCCGCCCATTTTCTTCACGGCGTCAACGATCTTGCCGACGCACTCGTCCACGGTCTCCACGGCCTTGATGGCCGCGGCCTTCACACCGGTGTGGCCGACCATGTCGCAGTTGGCGAGATTGCAGATCACAACGTCGTATTTGCCGCTCTCGATGCGCGCCGCGCACTCGTCCGCGACCTTGTAGGCGCTCATCTCCGGGATGAGGTCATACGTCGGGAACTCCTTCGGGGACGGGATGAGGCAGCGATCCTCGCCGGGATAGCATGTCTCGGTGCCGCCGTTGAAGAAGAATGTCACGTGGGCATATTTCTCGGTCTCCGCGATGCGCAGCTGCGTCTTGCCGAGCTTGCCAAGATATTCGCCGAACGTCATTTCGATCTCCTCCGGCGGGAAGGCGATGGAGACGTTGGGGATCGTCGCGTCGTACTGCGTGGTGCAGACATAGTGCAGCGGGAAGAAGCCGTTCGGGCGGACAAACCCGTCAAAATCGGGATCGACGAGCGCGCGGGTCATTTCGCGGGCGCGGTCGGGGCGGAAGTTGATGAAAATAACGCTGTCGCCGGAGCGGATGCAGCCGTTGGGGTCGCACACCGTCGGCACGACGAACTCGTCCGTCACACCGGCTTTGTAGCTCTCCTCCACGGCGTGGACGGGGTCGCTGTCCTGCACGCCCTCGCCGCAGACGACGGCGCGGTAGCCTTTTTCGACGCGGTCCCAGCGCTTGTCGCGGTCCATGCCGTAAAAGCGGCCCTGAAGCGTGGCGACCTTGCCGGTGCCGAGCTCGGCGCACTTTTCCACGAGCGCCTTCACATAGCCCGCGCCGGAGGTGGGGGCCACGTCGCGCCCGTCGAGCAGCGCATGGACGTAAACTTCCTTTACGCCGCGGCGCTTGGCCATTTCGAGCAGCGCGAAGAGGTGGTTGATGTGGCTGTGGACGCCGCCGTCGGAGAGAAGCCCCATGAGATGGAGCCGCGCGCCGGTGCGCACGCACTCGTCCATGGCGGATTTGTAGGCGGCATTTTCAAAGAAGCTGCCGTCTTCGACGGCGTTGGAGATGCGGGGGAGATCCTGGTAGACAACGCGCCCTGCGCCGATGTTCGTGTGGCCGACCTCGCTGTTGCCCATCTGCCCGGCGGGCAGGCCGACATCGAGACCGGAGGCCTGCAGCCGCGTGTTCGGGCACTCGGCAAAGAGCTTATCGAGATGCGGCGTCTTAGCGCAGGAAATGGCGTTTTCCGGGCCCGCCGGAGCGAGACCGAAGCCGTCCATAATGAGAAGAACGGTAGGCTTTTTGCTCATGCTTTACTCCTCCTTGCAGCCCTCGCGGATAATTGCGGCAAAGTCGTCCACCTTGAGCGACGCGCCGCCGATGAGGCCGCCGTCAATGTCCGGCTGGGCGAGGAGCCCGGCGCAGTTCTTCGCGTTCATGGAGCCGCCGTAGAGGATGCACACCTTGCGGGAGACGAGCGCGCCATACTGCGCGCGCAGGTTCTCGCGGATGTTGAAGCAGACCTCCTGCGCCTGCTCGTCGGTGGCGGTGCGGCCCGTGCCGATGGCCCAGATGGGCTCGTAGGCGATGACGACCTTCTTCACCTGCTCGCTGGTCAGGCCGTACAGCGCCGCCTTGACCTGGTAGGAGATGCGCTCCATGGTGAGATCGCGGTCGCGCTCGGAGAGCGATTCGCCGACGCACACGATCGGGGTGATGCCCTTGACGAGCAGCGCGTGGACCTTCGTGTTCACAAGCTCGTCGGTGTCGCCGTTATTCGCGCGGCGCTCGCTGTGGCCGACGATGCAGTATTTTGCGCCGAGATCGGCGATCATATCCACGCTGATCTCGCCGGTATGTGCGCCCTTATCAAACTCGGAAACGTTCTGCGCGCCAACGCCGATGCGCCGCGCCTTCTCGCGCGCGAGCGCGGCGAGATGCGTCGCCGGGACGCAGAGAACGACGCTACACCCGTTCATGCCGACGGGCAGCTTCGTCTTCAGTTCCTCGACGAACGGCTTCACGCCGGAGGGAAGCTGGTTCATTTTCCAGTTTCCGGCGATGATGACTTTTCTGTATTTCTTGTTCATAGCGGTTTATTACTCCCTTCGGTGAATACGCGCAGGGGAGCGGCATGCCCGCTCCCCTGGTGAAAAATTACTTGTCGAGCAGGCAGGCCACGCCGGGCAGCTCCTTGCCTTCCATGAATTCGAGCGACGCGCCGCCGCCGGTGGAAACGTGGGTCACCTTGTCGGCATAGCCCATCTTCTCGATGGCGCTGGCGCTGTCGCCGCCGCCGACAACCGTGACGCCCTGGCACTCCGCCATCGCCGCGGCAACGGCCTCGGTGCCCTTGGCAAACTTCGGGAATTCAAAAACGCCCATGGGGCCGTTCCAGATAACGGTACCGGCGTTCTTCACGGCCTCGCCGAAGAGCTTCTGCGTCTCGGGGCCGATGTCCAGACCCATCCAGCCGGCGGGAATGGCGTCGGCGGCGACGACCTGGCTCTCCGCGTCTGCGGCGAACCTGTCGGCAACGACAACGTCCACCGGCAGCAGCAGCTTCACGCCGGACTCCTCCGCCTTGGCGAGCATGTTCTTGCAGTAGTCGATCTTCTCCTCATCGAGCAGGGAGGCGCCGGTCTCGTAGCCCTTGGCCTTGAGGAACGTGAACGCCATGCCGCCGCCGATGACGAGCGTGTCGGCCTTCTTGAGCAGGTTCTCGATCACGGCCAGCTTGTCGGCAACCTTCGCGCCGCCGAGAACGGCAACGAGCGGGCGCTTGGGATCGTCCATCGCGCCGCCGAGAGCGGTCAGCTCCTTCTCCACGAGGAAGCCGCAGTAGGCGGGCAGATAGTCCGCAACGCCGGCGGTGGAGGCGTGGGCGCGGTGCACCGCGCCGAACGCGTCGGAAACGTACACATCGGCCATGGAGGCGAGCTCCTTGGCGAATTCGGGATCGTTCTTCTCCTCGCGGGGATCAAAGCGGGTGTTTTCGAGCAGCAGCACTTCGCCCGGCTTGAGCGCGGCGGCTTTCGCCTTCGCGTCGGGGCCGATGGTGTCTTCGGCGAACTCAACCGGCTTGCCGAGCAGCTCGGCAAAGCGGACGGCGACGCGCTTGAGCGTCAGGTTGGTCTTGGCGTCGGGATCCTTTTTGGGCTTGCCGAGATGGGAGCAGACGATCAGCGCAGCGCCGTCGTCCAGCAGATACCGGATCGTGGGCAGCGCAGCGCGGATGCGCTTGTCGTTGGTGATTTCGTGGGTCGTCTTGTCCAGAGGTACATTGAAGTCTACGCGCAGCAGCACTTTTTTGCCGGCGAAGCTCACGTCGCGGATGCTCTTCTTTTTGTAATTCATATCATAGACCTCCTAATAATATTTTTTCCTTCTGAGCGCATTGTAGTACAGCGATGCGCATTTTGCAAGTGAAATGTGTTGATTTTCGTCCATTTCCAACGAAAAAAACCGTGTTCTTTCAAACAAAATGTTTCGTTGCACTATGCGGTGTTTTGGTGTAAAATGCCAGTATAGTATTTTACCTGCCACCGGCTAATATTCGGGAAGGAGAAAACTTCATGAAAACGCTTCCGGTTCTTTATATTGTTGTCCCCTGCTACAACGAGGAGGAGGCTCTGCCGCTCAGCGCACCGGTATTCCGCAAAAAGCTCGGCGAGCTGATCGACGCGGGCGCGATTGCGCCGGAGAGCCGCATCGTCCTTGTGGACGATGGCTCGAAGGATGCCACCTGGAGCATCATCCGCTCGCTCCACGAGAACGACGCGCACTTCACCGGTCTGCGCCAGATCCGCAACCGCGGCCACCAGAACGCCCTCACCGCAGGGCTCATGTGGTCGCGCACCCGGAGCGACATCACCATCAGCATCGACGCCGATCTGCAGGACGACATCGACGCGATGGACAAAATGGTGGAGAAATATAAGGAAGGCTGCGGCATCGTCTGCGGTGTGCGCGCCTCGCGTGCCACCGACACGTTCTTAAAGCGCACGACCGCCCGCGGGTATTATGGCCTTATGAAGCTCTTCGGCTCCGATCTTATTTACGACCACGCCGATTATCGCCTCATGGACACCGCTGCGCTCGAAGCGCTCTCGCACTACCACGGGGACGAGCTCTTCCTGCGCGGGCTTGTGAACCGGCTCGGCGCGAAGGTCGGCACCGTCTCCTATGACCGCCGCGCCCGTGAGGCCGGGGAGAGCAAGTACACGCTCAAAAAGATGCTCAAGCTCGCCGTGAAGGGCATGGAGTGCGGCCGCAAAAAGCCGGAGCGTACCAGCCGCTCAGACGACGCCGTCATCGCCGAGGTACTGCATGTCTGAGTGCCGCCTCTGCCCTCGGCAGTGCGGCGCTGCCCGCGCGGTCGGCGCGGGTGTGTGCCATATGGGCAGCGAAATGCGCATCGCGCGCGCCGCGCCGCACTATGGCGAGGAGCCCTGCATCAGCGGCGAGCGGGGGAGCGGCGCGGTATTTTTCGCCGGGTGTCCGCTCGGCTGCGTTTACTGCCAGAACTATGCGCTCAGCCGCGGAAGAGTGGGCGAGACGGTTTCCGTTGAACGCCTTGCGGCGATCTTCTCCGAGCTCGAAGCAAAGGGCGTTCATAACCTCAATCTCGTCACCGGCACGCAGTTTGCCCCGGAGATACTGGAAGCGCTCGGTATTGCTGCGCCGAAGATCCCTGTTGTCTGGAATACGTCGGGATATGAAACGGTCGGGACCGTGGATGTGCTCTCGGAGCGTGTGAGCGTCTTTCTGCCGGACTTCAAGTATGCTGAGGCGGCGCTCGCCGCGCGCTATTCCCGCGCGCCGGACTATCCGGATGCCGCCCGCGCTGCGATAGAGCGCATGGTCGAGCATACCGGCGCGTTTGAGATGGACGAAAACGGCCTTCTCCGCCGCGGAGTTATGATCCGGCATCTCGTGCTGCCGGGGCAGATCGAAAATACGCGCGCGGTGCTTTATTGGATTGCGGACACGTTCGCGCCCGGCACGGTGCTCGTGTCGCTCATGGCGCAGTACACCCCCTGCGGGCATCTCGACAAGTACCCGGAGCTGCGCCGGACGCTCACACCGGAGGAGTGGGACGCCGCGCTCGCCATTCTGGACGAGACCGGTCTCTCGGACGGGTATGTGCAGGAACTCTCCGCCTCCGGCGAGGAAGAAATTCCCGCGTTTGACGGTACAGGCGTCATATCCTGAATTTCCCGCGCATATACTTTCTCTGTAAAGCCAATACGCTTCAGAGAAGGGGATATGCACCAATGAAAAAACCAAATCGGAAACTTGTATGGCTGCTGCTTATCGCGTTTGTGTTCACGATAGGCAGCGGCTTTTCTGCGCGCAAAACCGCCGAACTGCCCGCCGTGGGCGATACGGTCTCCGGCTTTCGCACCGAAAAGGCCGAGCGGCTGGAAGAAACCGGCGGGAGGATTATCTATCTCACGCACGAGACAAGCGGCGCGGCGGTCGTGTACATAGAAGGTACCGGCACGGCCCCGGCGCTCACGCTCGCGGCACGAACGGCCGATGGCGTGCGCCGCCGGACGCTCACGGCGGATACCGCCGAGGAGCTTCTGCGCGGGGCAAAGGAAAGCCTCGGTGCATTTTTCAGCGGCGAGGAGACGGCGCCGGACGGAAACGGGGCATACCGCGCGTTTCTCGGCTATCTTCTCCCCGGCAGCGACGCCGCCGGAAACGGCGCTGCGGAGGTGACGGCGGGGAACCTTCTCGCGGTCGTCTGCGCCGAGCCGGAGAGCGCAGGATCGATCCTCGCATGGCTGGACGGGGTGATCTCCGGCGCGCCTGCGGGGGAGGCATTTGCGCCGGATGCCGCCTATCGCCGGATCGAAAAGCCGGTCGAGGAAACGGCGGCGTTCGCCGGGGACGAGACCGGGGGCGTATACTTCGGCATCGTCTGCCCGCGTGCGGGCGAATGGACGCGCGTCCGGCTCGCGGCGGTCGCCGCGGCGCTGGGGCGCAGCGGGTCGCTTCTCGATAAGCGCGTGCGCGCTTCGCTGCCGGAGACGGCGGTTTCCTGCGGCACGGAAACAGCGGGCGCGGACGCTTCGCTCTGGTTTTTTGCGCCGGGACTGGAAGAGAAGGACGCGGAAGCCTTTCGCGACGCGGTGCTCGCCGCGCTGCGCTCTCTTGCCGGGAACGGGCTGAGCGCGCAGGCGGTTGAAACGCTCTCTGCCGCGCAGCGGCTGGAGGAGCTGACGTTCCCGGAGCGGGACGATCTCGGCGCGGCGCTCTGCGAGGGCTTCGCCGCGGCGTGGGCGCGCGGGGACGCGGGCGGCTATCCTGCGCAGCTGCGCGAGGCGTGGAACGCCGCGGCATATCTCGCGGACGGCTCCTGCGCGGAGGTGGTGCGCGAGGAGCTTCTGGAAAATGAGCGTACCGCGCTCCTGACGGTCATGCCCGAACCGGCCGAAGAGCCGGAGCCTTCGCCGGAGCCCTCGCCGGAGCCGACGGAGGAGCCAATAGAAACGGCTCCCTCTGACGAGGGAGCTTTATAAAAGGTGTCCGCGGGGATCCGTCCCCGCGGACACCTTTCAGACTGTCAAAAAAGCCTCGCAGAGTTTGCGCCCGCAGGCGCAAATAGAGTATCAATCATTTTCTCCGGCGA
>CAKSWA010000064.1 GCA_934511165.1 uncultured Oscillospiraceae bacterium
CATGGCAAGGTTCTTTTTCACTAAGGCTTCAAACTCCGCCCGGTTGCTGATAGAATAGTCCTCGATTTTCTTCAGCGCTTCCGCGATGGTCTGCATGAGCAAGTCCGCGTCCATGATGTGTGGGGAATGGCACTTGGGGTTCTTGGCTTTATAACCACGACTACTATGCCGGCGTCTCGTATGTGTACGACATTTCCCGCCCCGTGGGCGAGCGGGTGGCGTCGATGCGCGTGAACGGACAGGATGTGCGCGACGGCGACACCTTCACCATCTGCCTCAACAGCTACCGCGCCAGCGGCACGGGCGGGTACGACGCTTATGTCGGCTGCCGTGTCGTGCGCGAGATCGGCACGGAAATGGCGGATCTGATTTTGGACTATTTTAAGGAGTTCAAGGGCAATATTCCGGCGCTGCACAGCGATTTTCGCGTGATTTGAAGCATAGAATGTTTTTACGCGCATACGGCGCGGGCGGTCTTGCGGAAAACGAATGCTTGACACCCGTGCCGTATGCGCGTAAAATATAAAATACGGTTAAGACTTTCTTAATTCGACAATAAAAACAAATCCTCCCGCGGCTTTTCCGCAGAAAGGGGGCCAATATGCTTCCCTATGTTGTCACCATTCTCGGTGCATACCTCATCGGCTGCTCCAACATGGCGCTGTATCTCTCCCGGTGGAAGGGCGTAGACCTTCGCGCCGGCGGGTCGAAAAACCTCGGCGCGTCGAACGCCTTTGCGCTCATGGGCTGGAAGGCGGGCGTGCTCGTCGCCGTCCACGATATCGGCAAGGCCGTGCTCGCGGTCGAGCTCTCCAAGTGGATCTTCCCGGCGGTGCCGCTGCTCGGCTTCATCGCGGGCGTGGCGTGCGTGCTGGGGCATATGTTCCCGTTCTATCTCAAATTCAAGGGCGGCAAGGGCTTTGCCTCGTATCTCGGCATGATCCTTGCCATTAACTGGAAATTTGCGCTGTGCGTTCTCGCGGCGGTCGTTATCCTCACTGTGCTGACGGATTATATCGTCGTCGGCACTGTGACGAGCGTTGTCTCCTTCCCAATCTACACCGCCATCCGCAGCGGCTGGCTGCCGCTCGTTATTCTCTGCGTGGCGACGCTCGCCATCCTCATCAAGCACCGCGAAAACTTCGACCGCATATGGAACGGCACTGAAATGGGTCTCTCCGGCGCCGGACGGGGAAAGTACAAAGTGAAATAAGACGGACAAAACAGCAGCCGGGAGGACGGATCGTCCTCCCGGCTGCTGTGCTGAGAAAAACCCCTCCGTCAAAACCTGTGGTTTTGCCACCTTCTCTATAGGGGAGCTGCCGCGGCGCAAGCTGTGACGGAGGGGTTCCCATCCTCGCAAAATAAAGCCCGCCCGTTGGGATCATCCAACGGGCGGGCTGTTATTTTATTCTTCTTTTATGCCTTCCGGCTCGCCGGGAGTCTCGGTGCTCTGCGGGGTGGGCATTTCGGCTTCCTTGCGAAGCTCTTCTTCCTTCTGCTTCACGGCGTCGGATTTCTCCGGCAGCGGGGGCATGCATTTGTGATCGCAGAAATAGCGGAAGTCGTCGCCGTCGATCGTCTCATTGATGAGCAGATACTCCGCGAGCGCGACGAGCACGTCGGCGTGGGCGCGCAGCACCTCTTCGCACTTGAGCGCGGCTTCGTCAAAGATGCGCTTGACCTCCTCGTCGATAACGGCGGCGGTCTCCTCGGAATAGCTCTTCGTCTGGCCAAAGTCACGGCCGATGAAAATGCTGTGACCCGAGGAATCGAAGCTGATGGGGCCGAGCCGGTCGCTCATGCCGTACACGGTGACCATGTTGCGGGCGGTGTGCGTCGCCTGCTGAATGTCGCCGGAAGCGCCGGTGGAGATATCGTCGAGGAAGATCTTCTCCGCCATACGGCCGCCGAGCGCCACGACGATGCTTTCAAACATTTCGCTGCGCGAGCGGGTGTCCTTGTCGTCCTGCGGGCGGAAGAGCGTGAAGCCGCCGGCGTGGCCGCGCGGGATGATCGTGATATACTGCACGGGATCGACGTGCTCGAGATAGTGCGCGGCGATGGCGTGGCCGGCCTCGTGGTAGGCCGTGAGCCGCCGCTCCTTCTCGGTGATGACGCGGGACTTTTTCTCCGGCCCCATGGAGACCTTGAGAATGGCGTCGTCAATATCCTTCTGCATGATGAACCGGCGCTTGCGGCGAACGGCAAGAAGCGCCGCCTCGTTGAGCAGGTTTTCGAGATCCGCGCCGGAGAAGCCGGGCGTACCCTTGGCGATGTCGTGCAGATCAACATCTTCGCCGAGCGGCTTACCGCGGGCGTGGACCTTCAGAATGTCGGCGCGGCCCTTGATATCGGGCAGGCCGACGTACACGCGCCGGTCAAAACGGCCGGGACGGAGGAGCGCGTTATCGAGAATATCGTCGCGGTTCGTCGCCGCCATGACGATGACGCCCTGGTTATCGTTGAAGCCGTCCATTTCGACGAGCAGCTGGTTGAGCGTCTGTTCGCGCTCGTCGTGGCCGCCGCCGAGACCGGAGCCGCGCTGACGGCCAACGGCGTCGATCTCGTCGATGAACACGATGGCGGGGGCAACCTTCTTGGCCTGCTCGAACAGGTCGCGGACACGGCCCGCGCCGACGCCGACATACAGTTCCACGAAGTCCGAGCCGGAGATGGACAGGAATTCGACGCCCGCCTCGCCGGCGACCGCCTTGGCGAGCAGCGTTTTGCCCGTGCCCGGAGGACCGACGAGCAGCACGCCCTTGGGGATGCGCGCGCCCATCTTGGAGTAAGCGGAGGGGTCCTTGAGATACTCGACGATCTCCTGCAGCTCTTCCTTCTCCTCGTCGGCGCCCGCAACGTCGGCAAACGTCTTTTTGTTCTTTTCCTCGCTGCCGAGACGGGTGCGCGCCTTGGAGAATTTCATAACGCCGCCGGCACCGCCGCCGCCCTGCGCCGAGCGCATCATGGAGTACCACAGCACACCCATGATGACGAAGATGATGAGATACGGCACAAAGCTCAGCCACCAGGCCGCTTCCCACGCGGGCGGATAGTCATACTCTGTGAGAATGCCTTCGGCCTTCTGCTCCTGCACAAGATCATTGAGATCGTTGTAGAAGATGCTGAAGCTGCCGCACTCATAAGAATATTTCGTCTGTCCCTTGTAGGCGGAGCGCAGCTGCATGGTGAGATTGCCGTCGGTATCGATGGTAAAGGATTCCACCTGCTTATTCTCAAAAAGTTCGATGACTTCCGAATAGACAAGCGATTCCTTGGCGGTGTTTCTCGTCATGGAATAGATCGTGCCGAGCAGCAGCACGAGGATCAACACGAGAAAGCCGATCTGACGGGTCTTGTTGGGGGAGGGTCGGTTGTTCAAAAACGGTCACTTCCTTTTCTGCCGTCCCACCGGACGGCGCGGACATATATAAATCAGAGATTTATTTTTCGTAAACTTCCGGCTTGAGAACGCCGATGAACGGGAGATTGCGGTATTTTTCCGCATAGTCCAGACCGTAGCCGACGACGAAAGCGTCCGGCACGGTAAAGCCGACGTACTTTGCCTGCACATCGGCGCGGCGGCGCGCGGGCTTATCGAGCAGCGTCGCGATGCAGATGGAGCTCGGGTTGCGGTTCTGGAGATACTTGGTGAGATAGCTGAGCGTGACGCCGGAGTCGAGAATGTCCTCAACGATGATCACGTCGCGGTTTTCAATGTCCTGGCTGAGATCTTTATTGATCTTCACCGCGCCCGTGGTGGAAGTGCCGTTGCCGTAGGACGAAACGGCCATGAAGTCCACGCTGCCGGGGATGGTCACTTCGCGGAACAGATCCGCCATAAAAATGAAGCAGCCCTTCAGTACGCCGACAAACAGCGGCTCTTTCCCGGCATAGTCGCGGGAAATTTCCTCGCCCAGCTCGCGGACGCGCGTGTGGAGCTGCTCCTCACTGAGCAGTATGGACGCAATATCTTCTCTCATTCTCTCTCTTCCTCCGAAATTGGCAAAATGGTGATTTTATAAAATTCTTCTTCCGGCGCGGGAAAAGCTCTCTCGCTCTGCCCTACGCCGTAAACGGCTAAAACGCCCGCCTCGTCGCGCACGACCGGAATACCGTCGCGCTGCGAAGCCGGAATGCGCGCCTCACCGAGCAGCTTGCTCACCGAGCGCGTACCGCCGCGGCGGCGCAGCACGAGCGAATCGCCCGCGGCGCGGGACGCAACGGTCAGTTTACCACATATATTGGCACATGAAAAGCAAAAAATGTTGAACGAAGTTTGAATTTCCGCGTCCGCGGCGCAACTTTCGCACGAAATCTGCCACCGGTGGGGATAAAGGATCGTATTGCCGGGGGAAAGCGGCCGCTCTTCGAGCTTCGGCGCGCACTCTTCGGCGAGCCGCAGAGAGCCAAACTCCCGGCGGATGCGCCGCCCCGGCAGCTCCAGCACGCCCGCGCCGTCTCCGGCGGCGAAACGAAGGAGCGCTTCAAACCGCTCGCGCGAGAGCTCTCCGCCGAGCCAGCGCGCGAGAGCGCGCCGCGCCACAGGCTTTGGAAGCGAGCACAGCTCGGCTCCGGGGATCGTGCCGCCCCAGAGGGCGAGCTTTTCCTCCGCGAGCGAGGCGAGAAACGCCTCGTCCTCGGCGAGCGTTTCGCTCATGCGCGCAATGCCCGCCGCCGCGCCGGGGTGGATGCTCTCGAGCGCGGGGAGCACGTCGAGCCGGATGCGGTTTCGCGCGGCGTCCGTCTCCGCGTTTGTGGAATCCTCCACATGGGGGATGCCGTGCGCGGCGAGATATTCCTCAATGTCGCGCCGCGGCGTTTTCAAAAGCGGCCGGACGATGCTGCCGCGCCGCGCCGGAATTCCGGCGAGCCCGCGCAGCCCCGTGCCGCGCGCCATACGGAAGAGGATGGTTTCGGCGTTGTCGTTTAAGTTGTGTGCCGTGGCGATGACATCGGCGCCCTGCTCTTTCGCGGTGCGCTCTAAAAAGGCGTAGCGCAGCTCCCGCGCCGCGGTTTCAAGGCTCTGCCCGGTCTTCGCGGCATACGCCGGAACATCGCCTCGGCCGGGAAAGAACGGGATGCCCCATTCCTTGCAGAGCGCTTCGACAAACGCGGCATCCCGTGCGCTCTCTGCGCCGCGGATGCCGTGGTCGAAGTGGGCGCAGAGCACCGTTACATCGCCGAGCTGCCGCACGAGATCGAGCAGACACACCGAGTCCGCCCCGCCGGACACGGCGCACAGCACCGTGCACCCCGCCGGGAGCAGAGCGCGGTCGAGCACCGGCTCACTCATTGTGCCAGCGGTCGGCGTCGCGGAACGTTGTATACTCGCCCTGCCATTGGAGATTGTCCTTGCCGGTCTCGCCGTGGCGATTTTTGAGCACGATCAGCTCCGTGAGATTCGGGTTTTCGATCTCCTGGTTGTAATAGCCCTCGCGGTAGATGCCCATGACGATGTCGGCGTCCTGCTCGATCGAGCCGGACTCGCGAAGGTCGGAGAGCATGGGGCGCTTGTCCTGGCGCTGCTCGTTGGCGCGCGAGAGCTGCGAAAGGCACAGCACCGGCACATTCAGCTCCTTCGCCATGATTTTCATCATGCGCGAAATATCGCTGACGACCTGCTGGCGGCTCTCATTGGCCCAGTTGTTCTTGCTGCCGGAGCCCTGCATGAGCTGCAGGTAGTCGATCATCACAAGGCCGAGGTTGTTCAGTCTCCGGCATTGCGCGTTCATCTCCGCAACGGTGAGCGTCGGGTTGTCGTTTACGAGGATATCGAGCGAGGATACCGCGGCGCAGGCATGCGCCGTGCGCTTCCACTCGTCCATGGAGAGATTGCCCGTGAGAAGATTCCCGAGCGGGACCCCTCCCTCACTGGAGAGAAAGCGCGTCACAAGCTGCTCGCGGCTCATTTCGAGCGAGAAGATAGCAACGGTCTTCCCGGTGGCCTTCGCGGCGTTCAGACAGATATTGAGTCCGATACTCGTTTTGCCCATGCCGGGGCGCGCGGCGACGAGGATAAAGTCGCCCTTGTTCATGCCCATGATGCGGCGGTCCACGTCCCGGAAGCCAGTCGGAATGCCGGGGATCGGCTGGCCGGAGGCAGCAAGCTCGGAAAGGTTGGAGTAGACGCTGTTCACGACCTGCGATACCGGCATCAGTCCGCCGACGACGCGGTCCTGCCGCAGCGCATAGATCTTCTTTTCGCAGAGATCGAGCACGTCCCCGGCCTCGCCCGCGCCGGAGGACGCGGCCTCGACCGTTTCCTCGCACACGGTGATGACGTTGCGGAGCAGCGCCTGATCCCGGACGATGGCGGCGTATTTCAAAACGTTTGCCGCCGTGGGCGTCAGGCGCATCAGCTCGCGGATGTACTGCTGCGAGCCCTCGTCATGGTAAACGCCGCGCACCTTCATCTCATCGAGCACCGTAACCGGGTCAATGGGCTTGGCGAAGGTAAACATGGAGAAGATCGTTTCAAAGATATCTCGGTTCTGCGGCAGATAGAAATCCGCGCCGCGCACTGCCGTCATGACATCCGGCAGGCAGGACGGGTCGATCAGGCACGAGCCGAGCACCGCCTGTTCCGCTTCTGCGGACCAGGGCACCCGCCG
>CAKSWA010000065.1 GCA_934511165.1 uncultured Oscillospiraceae bacterium
TGTTTGGTACTCCTTTTGGCATAGCAAAACACCCCACTTCTTAGATAGTATATCATACTGTCTAACAAATGGGGTGCTGTTCATTGGCCGAATACCCGGTATTTTTTGTGATTTTACTTTTCCGGCTGCAGGAGCTTCGTCTTTTTGGAAAGGAAGTAAATGACGATCGCCGCGATGAGCCAGTTGAAGGCGGTGTAGATGAAGTTGTAGATGAACGAGTAGACCCACACGTTCTTCATCGCCATGCCGAGGAACACGTCCGGCATGTACTCGCCCCAGACGATCACGCCGCTGAGGACGAAGGAGAGAAGCGCGCCGAGCGCGCCGATGACGGTGCCGAGCACCGGCTTCTTCGGGGTGAGACCGGCGAGACCGGTGAGCGCGTAGGCCAGAGCGTAGTCGAGCAGGAGCGACTGCCAGCCGTAGGCGATACCGCCGCCGATGATGGCCTTGAGAACGCCGAAAATGAGACCCGCGCCCATGCCCCAGACCGGGCCGCGCCGCAGCGCGAACACCATCAGGGGAATAAAGAGCAGGTTCATCGATCCGCCCTGCGCGAACAGATCGAACTTGAGGAAGTTGAGCACGACCGCCATGGCGACCATGATCGCTCCCTCGCAAAGTGTGCGGGTGGTCTGTTTGCTTTTCATAAGAAAGCCCTCCAATAAAAAAATCAGCCACCCGATCCCGGACGTGGCTGAAGAACAAATACCGTATGGGTACTCCCTCCGCCGGCATTACCCGGATCAGGTTAAAGGGTACCGGCGCGTCGATTCGCACCGTCTCAGCCGGGAAAACCCAGCACCCCTGTTCTGTAAGCATATCATACCGCACGAAAAAGGGAAATGCAAGCGCAACTTTGACGAATTGCACCGGAGACTTGACCGCGCTTTATGCAAAAGGTATAATATTTGTTATATTGTAAACTCCTTTAGTCCCGCCTTTGGCGAGACAGCTCCCAGCGAGGGGGCCTTAATAGGAAAGGATGGGCCTTTCTATGATCCAACTGAAGAATGCCGCGCTCGAGTCCTCCGCCGGAAAAAAGAGTGTGCACGCGCTGCGCTGTTTGAATCTCACGCTGCCGGAGACCGGCCTCGTGGTGCTCACCGGCGCGTCCGGCAGCGGGAAAACGGCGCTGCTGCACCTGCTTGCCATGCGGGAAATGCCGTCCCGCGGGGAGGTGCTCGTCGGCGGCGAGAATACGGCGCGTTGGAGCGAATCCCGCCGCGCTGCCTGGCGGCGCGAATGCGCCGCTGCGGACGAAGCGCTTCTCTTTGATGATCTCACGATTTCGGAAAATGCGGATCGCGCAGCGCTGCTCGCGGGCTTCTCCCGCCGGGACGCGCGGGAAAATGCACGGGATGGGCTCGCCCTGCTCGGCCTTGAGAGCGCGGCGGACGTATACCCGAACCGGCTCTCCGGGGAAGAGCGGCGTCTCGGCGCGCTCGCCTGTGCACTCGCGCGCAAAAGCCGCGTCCTCTTTCTGGATGAGCCAACGGACGGCCTCAGCGCAGAGAGCGCGGAGACAGTACTCTCGCTCCTGGGCGAAGCATCCGGCAACCAGCTCGTCATTATCGCGGCCCGAAGCGCGGAAGCGTTCGGCGAGAATGTGCGCGTTATAACGCTGGAGGACGGGCAGATTGCCTCCGATACGGACGAGGACGCCGCCGAGACCGGCGCGCCGGTCCCGCCCGTCGTCGGAGCGGGCGGCGGCGTCCGGCTGCGCATGGCGTTTGCCAATTTGAAAAAGAAAAAGAGCCGCGCTCTGCCGCGGCTGCTCGCGCCGGTGTTCGCGGTGCTGCTCTGCCTTTTGCTGTTCGCGGCCTTTTCCGGCGGAGAGCAGAGCGCGAAGAACGCCGAGACGGCGGTGCTCTCCGCCTACCCGGTGACGCTGGACAACCGTAGTGTCCCGTCCGGCGATCTTGGCGCGCTTGGCGACTGGCTCGACGGCCACACCGACGGGAAAACGGTCTCCGTCCAGCGCCGCTACGCCATCACGCCGCAGATTTTTCGCGGCGATTCCTCTGCCGCCGGAGCGGAAGCGCTCAATAATGAGGAAAACGGCACGCTTTGGACGCAGTTCCCCGAAGGGGAAGCGCTGCGGCAGATGCGCTACACGCTCGTCTCCGGCCGCTGGCCGGAGCGGTACGACGAAGCAGCGGTGCTGCTCGACGTGCGCGGCAAGGTGGACGAGAGCTGCCTCCGCTCGCTCGGCCTCGACCCGGAAGCGAACGCCAGCATCAGTTATACGGAACTTCTGCGTCTTTCCTTCCGTGTGCTGCTGCCGACGGACGAATACGTCCGGAATGTGGACGGCACCTGGGGCTACATGGGGGGAGACACGGCGTATCTCACCGCGAAGATCGCCTCCTCGCAGCGGCTCAACATTGTCGGCGTGCTGCGCCCAGTGGGAGAGACCCCCGGCGAGAGTCTGACCGGCGGCGCTGCGTACCTCCCGGAGCTCATGACATGGACGGTGGAGACCGTGCTCGGCAGCGATATCGTAAAAGCGCAGACGGCCTCACCCGATACGGACGTTCTGACCGGCCTGCCGTTTGACAGCGAAGGCGTCTATACGCAGGACGAGGCCGGACAGCGCGCCGCGCTGCGCGGCTACGCCGTCGGCCAGACCCCGGCGCAGCAGGCGGCGATGGTTTCCGAGCTCACCGGAACGGCAGTGGAGACGGAGCGGGCGCAGGATGCCCTTTTGCAGACGATCGCCGCGCTCTCCGGCGAAGCGCTGGAAAACGCTTTTGCCCGGTACATTGCTGCCGGCGTGTCCTCCGGCTCGCTCGAAGGAAATCTCCGTGCGTTCGGCGCGGAGGCGGCGCAGACCGTAACACAGCTGCGGCTCTATGCGGACAGCTTCACTGCGCGCGAAACGCTTGGCACGGTGCTGCACGGCTATGCCGAGACGGTGACGTATTCGGATGCCGCCTCCGGCCTTGTGCAGCCGGGGCTTGCGCTCCTTGAAAGCTCGATGAAGGCCGACCGGCTCGGAACGGTACTCGCGGCAGTGCTTGCCGCGGCGTTTGTCGTGCTCGTCTCGGCGCTTGCCGCAGCAGCGCGGGGCGGGGAGCTTTGTATGCTTCGCGCGCAGGGGCTCTCGTCACCGCAGAGCGTGATCGGCGCGGAGAGCTTCCTGCTCGGACTCTTCGGCGGCGTGCTCGGCGCGGGAATCGCGTGGGTACTGTGCTTTGCGCTCGGCTCGATCGGCGGCGCGGCGCTCTCGCTCTCGTGGCAGACGGCGGCGGCTGCCGCGCTTGCCGCGGCGCTCCTCTCGTGGCTCTCCGGCCGCCTTGGCGCGTCCGGCGCGCTGAAGTAAAATTAAAAAAATTCCGTATGCTTTTTCATGAAGCATACGGAATTTTTTTATTCTTCGGTCGGTTCCGGTTCGGATGCAATGTCCGGCTCGGTTTCCCCGCGGCGGCGGAACTTTGGCAGGGCGCGGTTCAGGCATGCGCTCAAAAGCAGGATGTACTGGCAGTAATAAAGCCAGAGCATCACGACAACGACCGTTACAAGACTGCCGTAGGTGCCGTAGCTCCCCGTGACGGAGACCCACGTGGAAAACGCCCACGAGAAGATCGTCCAACCGGCGGCGGCGGTCAGCGCGCCGGGGAGGACTTCCCCGAAGCGCGGGCGCAGCCCGGTGCTCCAGCGGAAGATGGCGGCAAAGAAAACTGTCAGCACCGCGATGACGACCACGAAGCGGAAGTGCAGCAGAAACGTGAAGAACGACTGCGAACCGGGGAAATATTTCTCCACAAGCGCCTTGATCTGCTGGCCGAAGCCGCCGAGCATGATCGAGAGGATCATCATGAGCAGCATGCCGAGCGTGTAGATGATGCCGCGGGCGCGGCGCATCAGAAATCCGGCGCGCCGCGGCTGCTCGTAGATATCCTCCAGCCCGCGGATGAGAGAGGCAAAGCCCATGGCCGACGACCACACCGTTGCCACGATGGAGATACTGAGTACGCCGATGCCGCTGCTGTAAACATCCGCAATGATGACGCGGATGAGCTGATTCATTGAGTCCGGCAGCACGGGCGCGGCCGCTGCGAGAAGCTGTTCCTCGGTGATGGACGTATAAGGCAGAACAGACACGCACAAAATGACGATGGGCACGATCGAAAGGAAAAACCAGAACGCCGTAGCGGCGGCGATCGTAGCGATCTGCCGCCGTCCCATATACTCGGATATGTGCTGAAAATTTTTAATGAGTTTACGAATCTTTTTCATACGGCGAATTATATCCTATTTTCCTGCGAGTAGCAAGCGAAAAATGGCGCAGTATTTACTTTCAACGCGGAATCGTGTAGTATGAAATCGGGTGATGCAAATGAAAATGAAAAAAATTACGGCGCTATTCCTTGTTATCGCGCTGCTTTCTGCGATTCTCAGCGGCTGCGGCGCAGATGGTATCGCGATCAGCGGGACTACCCGCGGCAGCAGCGTGAGCGAAGCGCTCTCCTCTGCGCTCAGCACGGCAGGAGGTGCGGAGCTGCGCATGGCAGCCGACGGCGTCCACGCCGATGTGGATTACGCCGATATGACCTGGTATGTCTATGATACCGGGGAATTCCTCGATAAGGCCGCCCAGCTTGGCGAAACGGCGGACGGCGGCGCGGCGATCGAGCTCTACGACTGGCTGATGGCGGAATACGCGAAAGCGTATACGCTCGATAATCTCGCCTATATCGACCTTTACGCCCATCCGGGCGATGAATCGATCAGCGATGCCTGCCAGCAGCTCGATGTCGCTCTCAACGATCTGATCGACGCGCTCTGCGTCGCTCTTTCCGACGCACTGGACGGCCCGGCGGGGAAAGCGCTGGAAAACTACATCGGCTCGGACAAGGCGGAGGCGCTGCGCGGCTACGACGAGCAGACCGACCGCGAGCGCGAGATCGCCGAGCGCATCTCGGAGCTGACGCTGCAATACAATGCGCTCATTATGGAGGATCTGAGCTTCGGCGAGGAGACGGAGAAGATCGGCGCGCTCTATCGCGAACTGGTGGATCTCCACAACGAGGAAGCGCAGCTGGCCGGATACGACAGCTATGCCGATTACGCCTACGAGATAAGCTATGGCCGCGACTTTACGCCCGACGACGCTGCGGCGCTGTGTGAAGCCGTAAAGCCGTATGCGAAGGAGTATTTCTCCTCGCTCTACTCGCATGAAGCAACGTATACCGATTTTTCCGTGGATACCGATCTCTCTGCGCAGGAGCTCGTCGGCCTTATTACAAAATATATGCTGCGCGTCTCCGACGGGGCGTCGGAAGCCGCCGCGTATATGAAGCAGCACGGGCTCTACTTCATGGATAGCGCCGACCGCGTCAGCGACCTTGGCTTTACCACGACGCTCGACCAATACAACGCGCCGTTTATTTATCTTGCTCTCTACGGGAACGAGTACGACATCCAGAGTATGTTCCACGAGTTTGGGCATTATTACGATGCGTATGTGAACCCCATCCCCGATGTCCTGCTGAGCGTCGGCTCGCTCGATATCTTTGAGATCCACTCCACCGGCATGGAAGCGCTCTCCACCGGCTGGTATGGCGAAATTTACGGGGAAGAGGCCGGGCTTGCCCGCATCAAATTCCTGGATAATGCGCTCTATACGGTCTTTACGGGCTGCCTGTTTGACGAATTCCAGCGCGTGGTCTACGCCGATCCGACCCTGACGCCGGAGCAGATCAGCCAGACATTCACGGCCATCGCGCGCTCCTACGGCCTGCGTACCTACAGCCGCGACTTTTCGCACTACTGGATGCAGGTCAGCCACAACTTTGAATCGCCCTTCTACTATATCAGCTACGCCGTGAGCATGCTTGCCTCGCTGCAGATGTATGAGATGGCGGAGAACGACTGGGCGGAGGCAGCGGACTTTTATAACGATCTTGTCTCGCTCGGCGCTTATGACTACACCTACTGTGAGCTACTCGACAAGGTTGGTCTTGAATGCTTCACCGACGGCCTGCCCGCGTGCGTTCCGCAGGCGGTGCAGGACATGGAAGCGCTCTGCCTCGCGTGGGACGAGGCGGCGTGAATGCCGGTCGGAAAGAAACCCCTCCGGCTTTTGCCTGCGGCAAAACCCACCTCCCCTGGCGAGGGGAGGCAAGCAGGTTTACAGAAAACGGTCCTGGCTCCCCTAACAGGGGAGCTGGCAGCGAAGCTGACTGAGGGGTTTTTGAAATGATTTTAAAGACTCCCAAAGCGCCATCCATGCGGATGGCGCTTTCAGACTGTCAAAAAAGCCTCGCAGAGTTTGCGCCCGCAGGCGCAAATAGAGTATCAATCATTTTCTCCGGCG
>CAKSWA010000066.1 GCA_934511165.1 uncultured Oscillospiraceae bacterium
GCAACCGTACATGGGTATATTCTCTTTTTGACATAACAGCACCCCCTGATGTAGTTCTATTTTCCTACATCAGGGGGGGGTTTGTCTATTGTCCGTTTTTACTGGTCCTGTTCAGTCGCGCCGGGGGTGCTGTTTCTTTATTTTGTCTGTGTGACGGTGAAGTCCGTGCCTGTCCACTCGACGCTCACCGTCCCGCCGTCGGTGCGGAAAACCTCCGTTCCCGCCGCGGCGAGAGCCGCAAGGAGTTTATCCTCGATCTCCTCCGCCGGGGAGACCGTCGCCACGGCATAGCGCGGCGCTGTCTGCGCGATGAGCTTCAAAAGCGGCTTGCTGCTGTCGCCGTGGTGCGGGAGCTTGATAAGCTCATAGCTTTCGAGCGCAGCGCCAAGCAGCTCGTTCAGGCGTTTTTTCTTCGCGTCGCCGGGAAGCAGGAAGCTTTTGCCCCGCCATGTGACAGTCGTGACGAGGGAGTTGTTGTTATCGTCGCCATAATCGATGTCGGGCGGATCGATTGTGAACGAGCCGTTTTCCGTCTTAACCGTGAAATCCTCCGTCAGGCGGAGGAACGGTACACCGCGCTCTTCCGCGGCGCTCTCCAACCGTGCGAAATACACCGATTTTTCCTCATAATCCGCCCCGATGATCTGCCCCACCGGGTAGGCACGCACGAGCGCCGCCGCCGAGCCGATGTGATCCTTATCGTAGTGGCTGAGTATGAGATAGTCGATGCGCTGCACGCCGCGGCGCTCGAGGGCGGCGCAGACGGCGTCAAAGTCGTCCTCGTCGGCGGCGTCGTTTACAACGGTAACGCCGTCCATGCAGACGATGATGCAATCGGATTTTCCGGTGTCAAGGATGTCCAGAGAGAAAGCGCCGCCATCCGGCGCGGCAGAGCCGCACGCGCAGAGCGAAAGCAGCGCGCAAAGCGCCAAAAGCGCGGCAAGGCATCGTTTCATGGAAAGCGATCTCCTTTCTCCGGGAAGAAAACGCGGTTTACTTTTCCCGCGCCCGGAAGTATAATCAAAATAACAAAAACATTTTCGGAGGAAAAACCATGGAGCTTGTCGTAAAACACTATTCCGAACTGACGGCGGACGAGCTGTACGACATTCTGCACGTGCGCGTGCTCGTATTCGTTGTGGAGCAGAAATGCCCCTACGAGGAGGTAGATGGACGCGACAAACAGGCGTACCACGTGTTTCTGCGCGACGAGACCGGCATCAAGGCGTATCTCCGCGTGCTCGACCGGGGCGTATCGTTTGAAGAGGTATCCATCGGCCGCGTGCTGACGACCGAACGCGGCTGCGGCTACGGCCACAAAATTCTCGAAGCCGGCATCGCCGCGGCGCAGGAAAAGTACGGCGCCGAGTCTATCCGCATTGAAGCGCAGACCTACGCGCGCAAGCTCTATGAGGATCACGGCTTCCGGCAGGACGGCGAGGAATTTCTGGAGGATGATATCCCCCACATCCCCATGATCTGGAATGCGCCGAAGGGCTGATTCGTTACTTATAATGTGTCCCCGGAGGATCGCTTCAGCGATCCTCCGGGGATATTCTTTTATTCCGCCGTCTCCACCGGTTCAATCACATTTTCCTCGTACAGGCGCGGATAGCGCGCCCGGTCGCGGAAAAGGAGCCATACGGACAGCAGGATGGAGATCGTAAGCGCACCGATTGTCAGCCCCCAGGCGGCCGTTGAACCGTAAGCGTCGTATGCCTTGCCTTCGGCAATGTTGAAAATGCCGCGCAGAATGGTATACGCCACGCCGGATACGCTGTTGATTCGTCCGCGGTGCGAGGCCGGAGTGCGCGCGGAGAGATACGGCCCGTCGGCAATGGTATTGATGATCTCGCCCCAGGTGAAAATGAGCATGGCGGCATAGTACATCGGGATCGTGCCGAGGAACGTGAGGAACAGGATATATCCCACCAGAAACAGCAGCTTTCCCGTCAGGAGCTTTTTCGTATCGATCATGCGGCGGAAAAGGCGCGTAATGAACGGAGTGAACAAAACGACAACGATGCAGTTTAGACTCGACACCGTACCGTAGATCACCGCGCCGTTCTCGCCGTGGATGCGGCCAAGATCCAGCGGCATAAGATAGCCGTACTGATCGTAAGCCGCACTGCACAGTGCGGATACGGCAAGATACAGCAGAATCGTCGGATTCTGGCGGAGAATGGCAAAAATGCTCTCCCCGTCTCTCGCGCGCTGGTACTCGGCGCGGCTGCCGGTCTGCACCACGGGCGTAATATCCCGCACGAAAAACCAGATAAGGATCGTTGAGCAGCCGATGGCAACGCCGCTGATGATGAAAGCAAGCCAAAGGTAGTTCTTGAAGAGCAGACCGCTGAGCGTCGGCGAAAGGACGAGGCCCAGATTTGCGCCCCAGTACTGGAGCGAGTAGGCCTTATCGCGCTCTTCGAGCGGCGTGATATCGGCAATGATGGAGTTGTATGCTGGTCCCTCGATGGTCTGGAAAAGGCTGGCAACAAACATGAGCACAATCGTCCCCATGCCAAGCGGGACGCACCCGCAGAGGATATAGCACACAACCGATACAATGTCGCCGACAATGATGATGTTCTTTTTGTTGAGCCGGTCGGCGAGCTTACCGCCGAAAAGAGTGGCCGGCATCATCAAAATACCGAACACCGCCGTCAGTATGGCAATGTTTCCAGCGCTCATGCCGAGCTTCTGGTTGAGGATCATCGTGAGCATCGGCCAGACCATCGAGCCCATGTTTGTCACAATCCGCCCGAAGAAGAGAACATAGTTCTCCCGGCGGAGCCCCTTATACTGTGAAAAGAAGTGCATAAATGTTTTCCCTCGTAATTCTCCCGTATCTTCTCTCTTTCTTTGCTTCTCCTTCTATGCCGCTACTTGCTCAAAAGCCGCGCGACGAACGAGCGCTGCGCGCGCATCGCCCCCGAGGGGCAGAATTCCTGGCAGCAGAAGCACCGGACGCATTTCTTCCGGTCGATTACGGCGCGCTTATTCACGATCGTGATCGCGCCCGCCGGGCAGAGCCGCGCGCAATGGCCGCAGCCGGTACAGCCCTCGCCGAGCGCCGGGCGCGAGCGAAGCAGCACGGCGATGCATTTTTTCACGATCTTCCGGAACGGCTTATCCTCCGGGTTCGGCGCAAACCAGCTGCATGTGGCGCCGGAGCGGACAAAATCGTTCACGCGGTAGGCCGCGGCATCCTTCACGCCGAGTGGCTCGCCATCTTCGGAAAGAAGTCCCCGCTGCTTGGCCGCCGTAAGGTACGGCAGCTCCTTCTCCTCCAGGCCGAGCATCCATGCGCACAGCCGGTCGAGTTCATAGGAGCTCGTCGAGGCGAGAAGCGCCCCCATGTGGCGCGGCGTGCCCTGCGTGGGGCCGTTGCCCTCCATAATGTCCACGGCGTCACACAGGCAGAGCACCGGGCGGACATATTCGTTGAGATCAACGAGCATATTGGCAAACGCCATCGGATCGGGATAGCGGAAATGGTATTCGCTCTTCACCGTGCCGGGGATGACGCCGTAGAGATTTTTTACCGCCGCCGTCATACCCATAAGCCCGTGCGCCTTCAGCTTGGAAAAGTTGATGACGGCGTCACATTTTTCGAGCCATGCGGTGTATTCAAAGCTTTTGACCGTGACGGCGTCCGGGAATTCGACCGCGTGGTGCGAAAAGTCGCGGTTGAGCTCGCCGCCGGCGGCTTCGCAGAGCGCGTAGTTTCCGAGCGAATAGACGCGGTTGAGCACCACGGCGGTAAACGGCTCGCCGGGGCTGTCGCCAAGGACGACCTCCGCCCCCCGCTCGCGCAGAAGGCGCGTCAATTCCGCGGCCATGACCGGATGGGTCGTCGCCGCCTGCTCCGGTTTTCTCGCCGCGCAGAGATTGAGCTTTATGCCGATGCGCATGCCGGGCTTCACCCAATCGAGCCCACCGGCAGCGTCAAGCACTGCGAGGAGCGCGGCGCGCACCGTTTCCGGCGCGTAGTCCCCGCAGGGGACGATGGAAAGTTTCGGTTCCGGCATGGTCAGCCTCCTGCTTTTACAGTCTAATTTTGTATTATAGCACATCCGGCTCCTCGGCGCAACGAAAGAATGTATGTAAAAAATCTGTCATTGTTCGAAAAATAGGTTGATAACTGAACAGTTGTATGGTATACTTATCGAGATAGTGTTTTTATGCGAAAAAGTGTCATCTAATCAACAAGAGGGGAACAAGTGTTATGTTATTTGATGGAGATTTCACTCTGACCGATCAGATCGTGGACAACCACGAGTGCAAGAGGGAAAATCTGATCGGCATGATGCAGGACGTGCAGGAGCATTACAAGTACCTGCCGCCGGAGGTGCTGGTGCATCTGGCGGGACGGCTGCACATCAGTCCGGGCAAGGTATACAGCGTGGCGACGTTCTACGACCGCTTCTCGCTGGAAGCCAAAGGCAAGTACATTCTGCGCGTATGCGACGGCACCGCCTGCCATGTGCGCAAATCGCAGCCCATTCTGGAGGCTTTGCAGGAGCACCTCGGGCTGAACGAGAAAAAGGTGACGAGCAGCGACATGCTCTTCACGCTGGAAACCGTGGCATGCCTCGGCGCGTGCGGCCTTGCGCCGGTCCTCACCGTGAACGGTGAGGTTCATCCGAAAATGACGCCGGAGAAGGCTGTCGCGCTTGTGGAGCGCATCCGGAAGGAGGAGTCGAAATGATCCGACGCACAAAGCTTACGTTTGACGCCCAGCGCTGGAAGGCGGAGGAAGCGCTCGCGCGCGAAGGCGTTTCGATCATGGTATGCGCCGGCACCGGCTGCATCGCCAGCGGCGCCATGGCAGTATATGAGACGCTGCACCGGCTGTGCAAGGAAAAGGGCCTGCCGGTTTCCGTCAGTCTTTCGGAGCACGCCGACGACGCCGTCCATCTCAAGAAAACCGGCTGCCACGGCTTCTGCGAGATCGGCCCGCTTGTGAACATCTCCCCGATGAACGTCATATATACCCATGTCAAGCCCGAGGACTGCGAGGAAATCATCGAAAAGACCATAAAGGGCGGCAAGGTGATCCAGCGCCTTCTCTTTGAGGAGGACGGAAAAAAGTACAAGGCGCGCGACGATATTCCCTTTTATTTGAAGCAGCAGCGGCTGATTCTCCGGGAATGCGGTCTCTCCAATTGCGAGGATATTTGGGAGTACATCGCCAAGGGCGGCTATTCCGCCTTTGAAAAAGCCCTTTTTGAAATGACGGACGAGCAGATCTGCATGGAGGTCATTTCCTCCGGCCTGCGCGGGCGCGGCGGCGGCGGCTTCCCCACCGGCAAAAAGTGGGACAGCGTGCGCCGTCAGGATTCTCCGGTCAAGTATATCGTCTGCAACGGCGACGAGGGCGACCCCGGCGCGTTCATGGATGAGGGCATCATGGAGGGCAATCCGCACTCCATTTTGGAGGGTATGATGATCGCCGCGATCGCGGTCGGTGCCGGCAGCGGTTATATCTACGTCCGCGCGGAGTATCCTCTCGCGGTTGATCGCTTGCAGAAGGCCATTGATCAGGCACGCGACGTCGGTCTGCTCGGTGAGAACATCCTCGGCACGGAATTTTCCTTTGATATCCGCATCAACCGCGGCGCGGGCGCGTTCGTCTGCGGCGAGGGCAGCGCGCTGACCGCGTCCATTGAGGGCAACCGCGGTATGCCGCGCACCAAGCCCCCGCGCACCGTGGAAAAGGGTCTCTGGGCAAAGCCCACCGTGCTCAACAATGTAGAAACCTTTGCCAACATCCCCTATATCATCAACGAGGGCGCCAACGCTTACCGCGCCATCGGCAACGCGACCTCCCCCGGCACCAAGGCCTTTGCGCTGGCAGGAAACATCCGCCACACCGGTCTCATCGAGGTGCCGATGGGAACGACGCTGCGCGAGATCATTTTCGATATCGGCGGCGGCATCAAGGACGGAAAGAAATTCAAGGCCGTGCAGATCGGCGGCCCGAGCGGCGGTTGCCTTACGGAGGAGCATCTCGACCTCCCGCTCGACTACGACTCGCTCAAGCACGTCGGCGCGATCATGGGCTCCGGCGGTCTCGTCGTCATGGACGAGGACACCTGCATGGCCGAGGTCGC
>CAKSWA010000067.1 GCA_934511165.1 uncultured Oscillospiraceae bacterium
GGTGCAGCGAGGTGTTCCACACGCTCTCCAAGGTGCTGCACACCTCCAGCGTCGGCGACGAGGGCGGCTACGCGCCCAGCGACCTTGCGAGCGACGAGGACGGCCTGCGCGCGATCGTCAAGGCCATCAATCTCGCGGGCTACAAGCCCGGCGAGGACTTCATGCTCGCGATGGACGCGGCCTGCTCCGACTGGTTCAAGGCCGAGGACGGCTGCTATCACCTGCCGAAGCGCGGCATCACCATGACGCGGCAGCAGATGGTTGATATGTGGGTTGATTTCTGCGACAAGTACCCGATCATCTCGCTCGAGGACTGCATGGCAGAGGACGACTGGGAGGGCTGGAAAATGCTCACCGACGCGCTCTCCCACCGCGTGCAGCTCGTCGGCGACGATCTCTTCGTCACGAACGTGCGCCGCATCAAGATGGGGCTCGAAAAGCACGTTGCGAACAGCGTTCTCATCAAGCTCAACCAGATCGGCACGCTGACCGAAACGCTTGACGCCATTCAGCTTGCCAACCGCGCGGGCTACACCACGGTCGTCTCCCACCGCTCCGGCGAGACGGAGGACACCACGATCGCCGATCTCGTCGTCGGCCTCAACGCCGGGCAGATTAAGACCGGCGCGCCGAGCCGCACCGACCGCGTGGCGAAGTACAATCAGCTCCTCCGCATCGAGGAAGAGCTGTTCGACGCCGCGCAGTACCCCGGAAAGAGCGCCTTCTTCTCCATTCGGTAAGAGAATATATGCCAGACCCGCCCGTGCATTTCTGCACGGGCGGGTCGCAGCCTGTCGAGAAACCTGGCTGCCGCTTAATGCCCAGCCGGGTTTCTTGACAGATTGGAGCCTCCCCTGAACTTGTTCCGGGGAGGCTCGTTTTGATTTATGTTGATTTTTTCCGTATGCTGTCAGTCATCCGCGCCGAGGGCGTCGAGGCCCTTGACGTGATCAACCTTTTTCGCCTTGATGTTCTTCACGAGCAGCGTGAACACCGCAAAGCTCGCGGCGGTGAGGATGGAGGCGTAGATCGGCAGCGTGCGCCACGCCATCGTCGCATCCAGCACGAAGCCGAGAGCGATGGGCGTGATCGTCTGCGCGGACATGCTCGCGGCGTAGTAATAGCCGGTGAAGCGGCCAATCTTCTTGCTCGAGCAGAGCTCCACGACCATCGGGAACGAGCAATTGTGCACCAGCGCCATGCCGAAGCCCTTGATCGCCCAGACGACGAACAGCAGCGTCGGGAACGCGAACTCGCCGCGCGCGCCGACAACCTTTCCGGTGGGCGTCGCGAAGCACATGATGATGAGGCCGACGAGCGTGCACGCAAGGCCGCAGGAGATCGTCCACTTGCGCCCGATCTTTTCGGCGATCGAACCGGCGGTGGCAAAGCCGATGACGGAGGCGAGACCGCCGAGGATCGTGAGGATCATCGTGGCGCTCGAAACGCTGTTGAGATAGTAAATAACATAGTTGCCGATGTACGTGCCGAGCGCGTTATCGGACATGAACCAGAGGAATTCCGCGCCGAGGATCGCGAGCAGCATGCGCTTATTGGCCTTGCTCATCGGCTTATCGTCGTCGATGGGCGTTTCAACCGCGGCCATCTCCTCGCCGAGAGCGAGCTCCTCCGCCATCTCCTGCTCGATCTTGTTTTCCTTGATCGCGGCAAAGAGCACAAGTGCGGAAATGACCATCAGCACCGAGGCGATGATGAACGGCAGCTCGATGACCCAGAGATTGCGCTCGGCATCGGGGGCGTTGATGTAGTTGCTCAGCACGAGGAAGAGACCGAGCACCGTGGCGAACGCGCCGCCGATGTAGCCCATGATGTTGATGATGCCGTTGGCCTTCGCGCGCAGGGGCTTGGGCGTGATGTCCGGCATGAGGGCGACGGCGGGGTTGCGGTACATCATCATGAAGATGAGCACAACGGCCATCATCGCGACCATCCCGGCGATGTTGTTATTATGGAAAAAGAGCGGGATGAACGGGAACGCTACCGCCGAAACAAATGTGCCGACGAGGATGTACGGCATGCGCTTGCCGATCTTCGTATGCGTCTTGTCGGAAAGGCGGCCGAAGAGCGGCAGAAGGATGAGCGCGGCGAGATTGTCGCACGCCATGATGATGCCAACGATCCACTGCACATGCAGAATGTGGTTCGGGTCGCTCGCCTTGAGATCGGCGGACGACATGCCGTAAAACCGGCGGGCGAAGATGTCCGTCAGAAACGTCGGACACCAGGAGTCGTACACCTGCCAGAGCAGGAGAATGCCGAAAAAGGCAAAGCCGATGAGAAAGGTACGCTTATAATTGAGCTTCACTGCCGTTTCCTCTCCGCGCGGCTCACGCCGCGCGCCTCTCTTTTAGACTCCCTCCATCATACAGGAAAAACCGTCTCTTTACAAGGCGTTTTTCCTGCGGTAAAATACCGCTGCGAGGTGATACCAATGAAACAATGTATGAAACAATACAAAAACGCCGGGACGATCGCCGCTGCCGCCATCGGCGCGGCTGCCGCCGGGTATCTTTTCCTGATCGCGCCGGGGCGCTCCCGCGCGGGGCAGCGCTTCCCGTTCCGGGGACAGAACATCGCCCACCGCGGTCTGTATGACGCCGCGCAGGGCGTCCCCGAAAACTCGCTCGCGGCGTTTCGCGCCGCGGCGGCGGCCGGATACGGCGCGGAGCTCGACACCCGCCTCACGAAGGACGGCGTCGTTGTCGTTTCGCACGACAGCAACATCCGCCGCATGACCGGCGCGGACGTGACGGTCGAATCGCTCGACTATGCCGAGCTGCAGCAGTATACGCTCGGCGGCACCGAGGAGCGCGTGCCGCGCTTTTCGGACGCGCTCGACATTCTCGCCGCTGCGCACGTGCCCGTGATCGTGGAGGTCAAGGCCTCGCCCGACCATCGCCGGGACGAGCTCTGCCGCAAGGTGCTGGAGATCATCGACGCGCACACCGGCAATTTCTGTGTAGAGAGCTTTGATCCGTTCATCGTGGCGTGGTTCCGCTTCCACGCGCCCGACCTGCTGCGCGGCCAGCTCACCGCCCAGTGCGACAATCTCGGCGGCAATCTCGGCGCGTGGTTTTCGAGCCGGATGCTCATCGGCTGCATTGGCCGGCCGCAGTTCATCGCCCACCGCACGGGCAAAAAGTCCTTCGGCGTGAAGCTCGCGGAGCTCTTCGGCGCGATGCGCGTCACCTGGACGGCGCACGACCGCGGCGAGGAGGCGAAGAGCGACGCCGTGATCTTTGAAGCTTACCGCCCGCCGGTACAGTATAAATGAGGGCGCTCCGCCGCGCTCTCGCGCTCGTTCTTGCGCTCTGCTGTCTCGGCGCGCTCACCGCGCACGCCGACGAAGGAGACGCCCCCGCTGCGGAGAGCGATTGCGCGCACCCCGGCTGGCAGAACGGCGTATGCGTCGCGTGCGGCGCGGCCTGCCCGCACGCGGAGCATGATTATTATACCTGCGTTTGCTTTGCCTGCGGCATGACCGTCGGCCACTCGTATCTCACGTCGCGCTGCCCGATGTGCGGCCGCGTGCCGGATTATATCGATTCGCGCGTGCCGCTGGAGCTCTTTTCCCGCTCCGAATACCCCGGCACGGTCGAGGCGGTCGAGTATACGACGCGCGACTACGTCGGCGAGCGCAAGGGCACCGGTACGCTCACCTACAGCAAGCGGATGCTCGTCTATCTCCCCTACGGGTACGACGCCTCGAAGCCGCACAACGTGCTCGTGCTGCTGCACGGCATGGGCGGCAACGAGAACTACTGGTTCGGAAAGCAGCAGCTTTATGCCGCTTACAGCACCGACACGTATGTTTACACCTCCCGGATGCTCGACAACCTGTTTGCCGCCGGGATGTGCCGGGATATGATCATCGTGACGCCGACCTTTTACCGAAACAGCGCCAACCTCTCCCGGTACGACCGCATCCCGGACGAGGAGCAGTTCGTCCGCGAGCTGCGCGAGGACATTCTGCCCTGCATTGTGCAAAACTACGCGACCTACGCTGCCGACGGCAGCGCCGAGGCGATTTCTGCATCGCGCGACCATTTCGCCTATGCGGGGCTCTCCATGGGCTCGATCTACGCCTATAACTCCGTGATGCCGCTCTGTCTCGATCTGTTCGCGTGGTTCGGCTGCTTTTCCGGGAGCGACTGCTACGTCGATCTCGCCGCAGATGCATTGAGCAGCGAGGCAAACGCCGCCTACCCGATCCGGTACTTTTATAACAGCATCGGAACGCTCGATTCCATGGCGACGCTCCACCGCGAAAACTTCATCGCGCTCACCGACCGCGTGGAGGGCCTCACCGACACGGAGAACGCCTGGTTTACCCAGCTCCCTGGCATTGGCCACGAATACAGCGCCTGGATCGTCGGGCTCTATAACTTTTTGCAGGTCGTATTTGCGATGTAATCCCATAGGCTCCCTCTGACGAGAGAGGCAAAACGAAAGATCCGGAAGGACAGCTTGTCTTTCCGGATCTTTCTTATTCTTCTTTATCCCCGGTTTTGTCCGGGAGCTCCGCCAGTGCGCGCAGCCCGCGCTTGGCGGTGCTGCGGCGGTAGGCCTGCGGCGACATGTTGTGCGTCGATTTGAACGTCCGGGAGAAGTGATCCACGCTGTCGTAGCCGACAAGCGCGGAAATCTCATGGATGCGCAGGCTGGAGCTGCTGAGATATTCCTCGGCACGGGTCATTTTGATGCCGCGGACGATGTCCGTGAAGCTCATGCCCATATAATTCTGCAGCATGCGGGAGAGATAGGTCTCGTTGTAATGGAACGTCTTGGCGAGCGTGCTCAGCCGCACGGTGCGGTAGTTCTGCTGGATGTACTGCAAAATCGCGCCGCAGTCGGCGCGGGTCGTCTCGTCGCGCCCGGAGCGGAGAACGGAGGCGGTCTCCCCGTGCGCGCGGAACACCGTTGCGAGGAAGAGCTTCATCCAGCTCATCGAGCAGAGATTCGCGAGGGGGGCTTTGGACGAGTACTCGCGGACAAGCTCGTGCAGGATGGGCAGCGTGTTGCCGGATTCAAAATCGCCCGCCATATGGAAGTAGTTCAGCTCGTCCGTCTCTTCCGAGCCATAAAGCGATTCACGGAAGAAAACACTCATTTTATCGCCGCATGTCATCAGCGCGCCGAACTGCGCGTCAAAGGTGGAGCGGCGCATGTGCAGCGCAACGACATAGGCCTCCGCCGGTACCTCCATGGTATGCGGCGTCTGCGGCGGAATAATCACGACGCCCCCCGCATCAACGGAAAGGGGCACGCCGCCAAAATGGATTACACATTCATTTTTCAGAACAACAACCACGGAGAAGGCATCGTATACCGAGGGCTCTTCGCTCAGATAGGAGAACAGGCGTGTCACGGCAACATCACGGCCGGGCGCAAAGATCGCATCCTCTTCCAGAAGATGAACGCCGTTCGAGGCCGAGGTATTCTGAAGAAACGCCGTGGCATCTACCGGCTGCGCGTCGATAATCGAGCAAATCTCGTCAATGCTGTGCTTCAATCTGGATTCCGCTGTAACGGGGATGTGCGGTGAGGTCAGGAGGTGTTTCTTGTCCATCAGATCAAGCGCTTCGCCGAGCGATGGACGGACACCGGTTTTGCGATAGTTCGACGAAAGAAACTCTTCGAGCTCCTTTACCGTCGTCTGCAAGTTGGTCTTTTCCATGTTCGTTCCTCCCATTGGGGAAATGGATCTCACGTGCAACTAATACACGTGTTCAAATATATTCGATAATACTATATACACATTTAAACAGAAACGTCAAGGCCCATCGTAAAGAAGCAACAGGAAATCATCGAAAAATGTCGGGTGTTCTGTATTAAAGAAAAAAATACTCGGTTGGCATAAATGCTTTCCGCGTGAATAAAAAAGCGGAGAGATGACAAATCATCTCTCCGTTACGTTGTGTTGGCGTTGACCTATTTTCCCAGCCCGTCGCCAGGCAAGTATCGTCGGCACAGGTGAGCTTAACTTCCGTGTTCGGAATGGGAACGGGTGGACCCTCACCGCTAAAAACACCAACTATGGTACACCTTCAG
>CAKSWA010000068.1 GCA_934511165.1 uncultured Oscillospiraceae bacterium
CAGAAAATGCCTTGGCTGGAGAACCCCACTGGAAGTTTTTTCCTCTTCCTGTGTTGCACTTCATTGACTATCTGCCGTTTTGACGGAGGGAGAGAGATTCCTCCGATCATTGATTGCTGCCAGCTCCCTTTACACAAGGGAGCCTTTTTTTATAGTGCCTATTGACTTATTTTTTATATTCGTGTAGCATTCAGCTTCCGAACGGTAGGTTGTCAATTGTTTGTGTATTTCCGAAGGAGGTTTGCATTCATGGAGCAAAACGATATCATCATCCGCGGTTTGCGGCAGAACAATCTCAAAAACGTGGACGTGGATATCCCGCTCAATGTTCTCACCGTTGTGACCGGCGTGGCGGGCTCCGGCAAAAGCTCGCTCATCCGCGATGTGTTCGCGAAGGAGTACGCCGGGCGCGTCGTGCTCGCCGACCAGTCGCCCGTGACCGCCACGGGCCGCTCCACAAGCGCCACGTTCCTCGGCTTCTTTGACGAGATCCGCCGCGTGATGGCGGATACCAACGGCGTGGACGCCGCGCTCTTCTCCTTCAACAGCCGCGGCGCGTGCCCGGTCTGCGGCGGACGCGGACAGATCGTCACGGAACTCGTGTTCATGGACCCCGTTACCACCGTGTGCGAGGCGTGCAACGGGCAGCGCTACAGCGGCGAGGCGCTCTCCTACCGCTACAAGGGAAAGAACATTGTGGATATTCTCTCGCTCTCCGCAGCGGAGGCCTACGAGTTGTTCGCAGATAACCGAAAGCTGCGCCGCGCGCTCGGCGCGATGCTGGAGGCAGGCCTTCCCTATCTCTCGCTCGGCCAGCCGCTCTCCACGCTCTCCGGGGGCGAGCGGCAGCGTGTAAAGCTCGCGAAAGATCTCGATAAGCGCGGCAGCATCTACGTGCTCGATGAGCCGACGACCGGCCTGCACGCCGCGGACATTCAGAAGATCATGGCGCTGCTCGATTCTCTCGTGGAGCGCGGCAATACCGTGATCGTCATCGAGCACAATCTCGACGTGATGAAGCAGGCAGACTACATCATCGATGTCGGCCCCGACGGCGGCACCGCAGGCGGCGAAATTGTCTTTACCGGCACGCCGCGGGAAATGGCCGAGAGCGCGAAGACGATCACGGCAGACTATCTCCGCAAATCCCTGTAAACGCAGAAAATCCCGCTCCGGTACGCTAAAAGGCGTGCCGGAGCGGGAATCTCTGTTTCATTTCTTTAAAGCGTAATCCAGTAGCGTTCGATATTTTCGTCCTCATTCGGCTCGTGCTCGGTGCTCTCGTATACGCCGCCTGCGTGCAATATCGTCCGGCGGCTCGCCTCGTTCGTGTTGAGACAGGTGATGAGCACTTTTCGCAGTCCCATCGAGCGGCAGTAATCCAGCCCCTGCGCGAGCATCCACGAGGCGTAGCCCTTGCGACGCTCGTCCGGGCGCACCGAATAGCCGATATGTCCGCCAAAGTGCAGCAGATAGTCGTTGAGCGCAAGCCGCACCTGCAGCATGCCGACAATGCGGCCATCGGATACGCGCTCGCAGACGAACTGCGTGCTCTGCACCTTCCCTTCCGGAACGGTAGCCGGGTCGGCGTACTGCGCGTTGATAGCCAGCCATTCCATCGGATCAGCCGTGCGGCGCATGGGGCCGGTGCCGTCCATGGAGCTTCCGGCATCAAGAAACGCCTGCCGGTACGATGTATACTCTGAGGCGTCCTCCGCCGTCGGGAGCCGGAATTTCAGTTCTTCGTTCATGGTTTTTCCCTCTTTTCTGCAAATATCGTCCGCGCGGCAAACGCCTTTACCAGCGCTTCGTACCGCGGCATGTCCACAAGGCAGCTCAGCCCGTGGCCCGCGCCGGGGAATGTATGGAATTCGATCTTCTCTCTGTTCGCCGCGGCGATGGCGCGAGACATATCGCACGGAACGAAACGGTCGTCCTCGCCGTGAATAAGAAGGATCGGCACCTTTGCGTCCTTCACGGCGGCGAGCGCGTCCGCCTGCGCGAGATCGGCATGGCCAAAAAGCTTTGCGCTCATCTTCGCAAAGGGATAGACCAGCTTCATGGGAATGTTTATATGGCGGCCGAAGGAGCAGATGATATCCTTTGCACTCGTATACGGGCAGTCGGCCACGATGCCGCGGACATTCTCCGGCAGATCGAGCGCCGAGGCCATGAGCACCGTCGCCGCGCCCATGGAAATGCCGCCGAGCAGAATGGGAATATCGCCGAACCGATCGGCTGCCCAGCGCGTCCATAGGAGGACATCGTACTTCTCCATTGCGCCGAAGGTGATCGTATGTCCGGCGCTGCCGCACTGTCCGCGCTCCTCGATGAGCAGCAGCGCGCAGCCCATGGAGCGGTAAATATCCGCCCCGTCGCTGAAATCGCGCGATGGTGTGCCGCGGTAGCCGTGGCACGCGATCACGAGCGGCACGCCCGGTTTGGCCGGATAGTACCGCCCAGTGAGGCGCAGCCCATCGGCAGAGGTGATGTATACGCGCTCATACGGCAGCGCGTTGAGCGCGTCAATGGCGCGGATGATCTCTTCCCGATAGACCTGCATCTGCGCGTTGGTGGATATGTGATGGTCGTCGTTCTGCGCGCCGCGGGGCGAATAAAACGCATAGCGGTACAGCGCGTACAGCCCGCCGAGCGCGGCAAGCGCCGAAGCGGACGCAGCGCAGAGCACGCCCTTTGTTTGCTTCATAGGTCAGCCCTTCTTTCCTGTGCATTATACCACAAATTGCCCGCAGGGCAATTGACATTTTCGTCCGCACTGTTATTGACGTTTTCGCATCGTCGCGTTACAATCGTTGCGTAACATAAGTTGCATAACAATTATAACGTAAAGGATGACCGACCATGCCGCCGAAAGCCAAATTTACCCGTCAGGAGATCGTCGACGCCGCCGTGGACATTGCCCGGCGCGCCCCGCTCGAAGCCGTCACCGCACAGGAGCTCGCGAGCGTGCTCGGCACCTCCACGCGCCCAGTGTTTACGTATTTCCGCACGCTGGAGGAGGTTCGCGCCGCCGTGGTGGAGGAAGCCGGGCGCATATATGGGCGCTATGTGGAGCGCGGACTTTCGATGAATCCACCGTTCAAGGGCTACGGCATGGAGACCATCCGCTTTGCGCGCGAGGAGCCGAATCTCTTCCGGCTGCTCTTTCTGCGCCGGAGAGACGCCGCTGAGTTCCCGCCGACAGAGAACCACAGTGCTGATATCCACCGCGCCATCAAGGACACCTTCTCGCTCACCGACGCCGAGGCCGACGAGCTGCACCGCCATCTCGGAATCTATGTTCACGGACTATGCACGCTGATCATCACAGGCGTGGACAATGTGCCGGACGCGGAGGCCGCCCGCCTGCTCGGCGAGGTGTGCCGGGCGCTGCTCATTGCGCAGCGCGTGCCGCGCGATGACCGAACGGCCATTCTGCCGGGCGAGAACGTCGACGCCGGGACGCTCGGCGGGTATATCGCCGCGCCGGATAATAAACAAAGAAATTAAGAAATGAGAATAGGAGAATTGTCATGCTGAAAATCGAACATCTTACCAAGGCCTTCGGCGATAAGCTCGCCGTAGATGATCTTTCGCTGCACATCGCGCCGGGCGAAATTTACGGCTTCATCGGCCACAACGGCGCGGGCAAGACCACAACGCTTCGCTCCGTTGCCGGAATCCAGCAGTTCGACAAGGGCGAAATTTTCATTGCCGGGCATTCCGTGCGCACCGAGCCGCTCAAGTGCAAGCGCGCTCTCGCTTACATCCCCGATAACCCCGATCTTTACGACTTCATGAGCGGCATCAAGTATCTCAACTTCATCGCCGACATTTTCGGCGTAGGCGCGGACGAGCGCGCCGAGCGCATCCGCCGCTGGGCGGGTGAATTTGAGCTGACGGACGATCTCGCGCAGCCCATCGCCGCTTACTCCCACGGCATGAAGCAGAAGCTCGCGATCATCTCCGCCTGGCTGCATGAGCCGAAGCTCATTCTCATGGACGAACCGTTCGTCGGGCTCGACCCGAAGGCCGCGCACATTCTCAAGGGCATGATGCGCGAGCATTGCGACAACGGCGGCGCGATCTTCTTCTCCACGCACGTGCTGGAAGTGGCCGAAAAGCTCTGCGACAAGGTTGCCATCATCCGCCGCGGCAAGCTTGTCCGCTCCGGCACGATGGACGAGGTACGCGGCGACGATTCGCTGGAGGAAGTGTTCCTTGAACTGGTGGAGGACGCGAAATGACAAAAATTCTCCTCCGCAAGCAGCTCGCCGAAATCTTCCGCACGTATCTGTACGATGCGAAGAAGAACAAGGCGCGCTCCAAAGGCACGGTCATCACCTATTTTGTTCTGTTCGCGCTCCTCATGGTCGTCGTACTCGGCGGCATGTTCACGTTTGTCGCGTTCATGCTGCGCAGCACGATCGCAGCCGGATACGGCTGGTTTTACTATCTCATCTTCGCGCTCGCGGCTGTCTGCATCGGCGCGTTCGGCAGCGTGTTCAACACGTTCTCCGGGCTGTATCTGAGCCGTGATAACGATCTTCTGCTCTCCATGCCCATCCCGGTGCGCGCGATCATGGCGTCCCGGCTGCTCACCGTGTTCCTCATGGGGCTTATGTACTCCGGGCTTGTTGCGATCCCGGCGGCAATCATATATCTCGCCACGGCAGGCTTTTCGCTGAGCGCTCTTCTCGGCGCGGTGATGTTCGTGGCGCTCATCGCGGTGTTCGTTCTTGTGCTCTCGTGCCTGCTTGGCTACGGCGTGGCGCGCCTTTCGCTCAAGCTCAAGAACAAGAGCTTTATGACGGTCATTTTCGCGCTGCTCTTCATTGCCATTTACTACTTCGCCTATTTCAAGGCGGGCAGCTTCATCGGCGAGATCGTGGCGAATATCGCGCTCTACGGTGAGGATCTTCACGCCTCGGCTCCGGTCGTTTTCGGCATTGGACGCGCGTTTGAAGGCGATCTGCTCCCGCTTCTGCTCGTGACGCTCGCCGTGGCGGCGCTCTTCGCGCTCACGTGGTACATTCTCTCGCGCAGCTTTCTCAAAATTGCCACTGCGACCGGCAAAACCGAGCGCAAGGTTTACCGCGAAACGAGCGTGAAGAGAAAAACCGTCTTTTCCGCCATGCTCGGAAAAGAGTTTGGCCGCTTTGCCGGCAGCGCAAACTATATGCTCAACTGCGGTCTGGGTACGCTCCTTCTCTTCGTCTCCGGGGTTCTGCTCCTCATCCGCGGCGGCGCGTTCACCGGAGTTCTTGAGAATATATTTGAAGCGGACGGCGCCGTGCCGGTGCTGCTCACCGCGGCGGTGTGCCTCGTCTGCTCGATGAACGACATGGCGGTGCCGAGCGTATCGCTTGAAGGCAAGACGCTCTGGATTTCCCGGTCGCTGCCGGTCGATGCATGGACGGCGCTTCGCGCCAAGTGCGGCGTGCAGCTTCTGCTCACGGCGCCGGTCGCGGTCTTTGCCGCCGTATGCGCGGCCATCGCGATGCGCGCAGCGTTCGTCACCGGCCTTCTCATGGCGCTCTGCAGCGCGGCGTTTGTGTTCTTCTCCTCTTATTTTGCGCTGTATATTGGACTGCACAACGTGAATCTTGCCTGGACGAACGAAATCAACGTCATCAAGCAGGGCTCGCAGGTGCTCATCGCGCTGCTCGCCGGATGGGCCGCGCCGGTGATCCTCGCGCTGCCGTATATGCTCGTGCTGCACGGCAAGCTCTCGGGTGAGGCGTATCTCGCGCTGCTCACGCTCGTGCTCGCGCTCGCCGCGGCGCTTTTCCGCCGCTGGCTGCGCACAAAAGGCGCAAAGCGGTTCGAAAATCTCTGATAAACTGCATCTGCATACAAAACGCCCGCTGACGTATGCGCCAGCGGGCGTTCTCTGTTTCATAAATCAGGGTTCTCTCCCTCCGCCAAAGGCAGATAGTCAATGAAGTGCAACACAGGAAGAGGAAAAAACTTCCAGTGGGGTTCTCCAGCCGAGGCATTTTCTGG
>CAKSWA010000069.1 GCA_934511165.1 uncultured Oscillospiraceae bacterium
ACCGTCGATGTCCCCGCCTCCAAGATGAAGAAGGCGATCGTCGAGATCCTGCTGAACGAGGGCTACATCAAGTCCTACCAGCTCGTTGACGACGGCACCCAGGGCATCATCCGCATCACGCTGAAGTATCTCCCCGGCAAGGAGAAGGCCATCCAGGGCCTCAAGAGAGTCTCCAAGCCCGGCCTGCGTGTGTACGCCGGCGCCGAAGAGCTGCCCCGCGTCCTGAAGGGACTGGGCATCGCCATCATTTCCACCTCCAAGGGCGTCATGACCGACAAGCAGGCTCGTGCCGAGCACGTCGGCGGTGAAGTCCTCGCGTTCGTGTGGTAAGGGAGGAGAAAGAATATGTCTAGAATTGGTAGAGCTCCCATTACCATCCCCGCCGGTGTTGAGATCACCGTCGGTGAGGGAAACCACATCACCGTTAAGGGTCCCAAGGGCACGCTCGAGCGCAAGGTTGCTCCGCAGATGCTCATTGAGATTGAGAACGGCGTCCTCCACGTCAAGCGCCCCAACGACGAAAAGCAGAACTGCGCTCTCCATGGCCTGACCCGTACGCTGGTCAACGACATGGTCGTCGGTGTCACCGCCGGCTTCTCCAAAACGCTGGAGATCCAGGGCGTCGGCTACCGCGCGCAGAAGGACGGCAAGAATCTCGTGATGAACCTCGGCTACAGCCATCAGGTCATCGTTCCCGAGATCGAGGGAATCGAAATCGAAGTTCCCGATGCCAACCACATCGTTATCAAGGGCATGGACAAGCAGAAGGTCGGCCAGTTTGCTGCGGATACCCGCATGAAGCGTCCGCCGGAACCCTATAAGGGCAAGGGCATTCGCTATCAGGGCGAGGTTGTCCGTATCAAAGAAGGCAAGACCGGTGCGAAATAAGGGGAGGTGCGCCTGAATGGTTAACAGACCGAATACTGCCGCTCAGCGCAAGCAGCGCCACGCGAGAGTCCGCGGCAAGATCTCCGGCACGCCGGAGCGTCCGCGCCTGTGCGTGTTCCGGAGCGAAAGCAACATTTATGCCCAGGTCATCGACGACGTCAACGGCAACACTCTGGTGTCTGCCTCTTCCGTCGAGAAGGACTTTGAAGGCAACGGCGGCAACGTGGAAGCCGCCAAGAAGATCGGCTCCAAGATCGCCGAGCGCGCTCTTGCGAAGGGTATTGAAGAAGTGGTCTTCGACCGCGGCGGATATATCTATCACGGACGCGTCAAGGCTCTGGCCGAAGCTGCCCGCGAGGGCGGCCTGAAATTCTAAGCGGGAGGAGGAAACGAATTATGGCATATGGTAACGATCGCCGCGACAACCGCCGCGGCCGGGAGGAAAGCTCCGAGTATATCGAGAAGCTCGTTTCCCTCAATCGCGTCAGCAAGACCGTCAAGGGCGGCCGCATTATGAAGTTCTCCGCGCTCATGGTCGTCGGCGACGGCAAGGGCAAGGTCGGCTTCGGCATGGGCAAGGCCGGCGAAGTCAGCGAAGCGATCCGCAAGGGAATTGAAGATGCGAAGAAGAACATGCACACCGTCACGCTGACGGGCACCACGATCCCGCACGAAGTTCTCGGCGCTTTCGGCGCCGGCCGCGTGCTGATCAAGCCCGCCGCCCCCGGTACCGGCATCATCGCCGGCGGCGCTGTGCGTGCCGTGATGGAAGCTGCCGGCATCAAGGACATCCGTGCCAAGAGCCTGCGCTCCAACAATCCCAACAACGTCGTCGCCGCCACCATGGAAGGCCTTCTGTCTCTGCGTAATGCCGAGCAGGTCGCCGTTTACCGTGGCAAGTCGGCCGACGAGCTGAAGGCGTAAGGAGGATAACGGTATGGCAACTCTGAAGATCAAGCTCGTCAAGAGCCTGAACGGCAGACTGGACAAGCACATTGCCACTGCCAACTCCCTGGGTCTTTACAAGATCGGCAACGAGACGACCCAGCCTGACAACCCCCAGACCCGCGGCAAGATCGCCCAGATCGGCTATCTGCTGAAGGTCACGGAAGAATAAGGAGGCCCCACGTATGTTTATGAATGAACTTTCTCCCGCCGCCGGCAGCACCCAAGTTGCCAAGCGCAAGGGAAGAGGCATCGGCACCGGCAACGGCAAGACCGGCGGCCGGGGCCACAAGGGCCAGAAAGCTCGCTCCGGCGGCGGCGTCCGCATCGGATTCGAAGGCGGCCAGATGCCTCTGGCCCGCCGCATCCCGAAGCGCGGCTTCAACAACATTTTTGCCAAACCCCTCGAGTCCATCAACGTCTCTGCTCTCAACCACTTTGAAGACGGCGCCGTCGTTGACGCCAACGTCCTTCTGGCCGAGGGCATCCTGTCCAAGTGTGTCTACGGCGTGAAGATCCTCGGCAACGGCGAGCTCACCAAGAAGCTCACCGTCAAGGCCAGTGCCTTCTCGGCCAGCGCCAAGGAGAAGATCGAAGCCGCCGGAGGAAAGGCCGAGGTGGTGTAAGGTGGTCCAGACATTCCGTAACGCATGGAAGATCCCTGAGCTGCGCCGGAAGATCCTCTTCACGCTGTTCATCGTTCTTCTCTACCGGCTCGGCAATGCCGTGCCCGTGCCTTATGTGGACACCAACATTCTTGCGACCTACTTCGCGCAGCTGAAGAACACCGTCCTCGGACTTTACAACACGATGTCCGGCGGCGCGTTCTCCATGGCTACCATCTTCGCGCTGAGCATTCAGCCCTACATCAACGCCTCGATCATCATCCAGCTGCTCTGCATCGCCATCCCGGCGCTCGAACGGCTGAGCAAAGAGGGCGGCGAAGAGGGCAAAAAGAAGATCGCTGCCATCACCCGTTACTCCACGGTCGGCATCGGCCTTCTCCAGGGCTACGGCTACTACGTGCTCATGAGCCGCAACGGCATCATCGTGTCCGACGCTCCCGCCGTCTGGGCGGCCATCGTCATCGTGATGACGTTCACCGCGGGCTCCGCGCTCGTCATGTGGCTGGGTGAGCAGATCACCGAATTCGGCATCGGAAACGGTATCTCCATCATCCTGTTCGCGAGCATCGTCAGCCGCTTCCCGCAGGGCCTCGGCAGCCTCGTCAGCAAAGCGATCAACCACGACCTCTCCTGGGTCGCCACGATCCTCATGCTGATCGGAGCTCTCGCCATGATCGTGATGATCGTCATCGTCAATGATGCCGAGCGCCGCATCCCGGTCCAGTACGCCAAGCGCGTCGTCGGCCGCAAGATGTACGGCGGTCAGGCCACGTACCTGCCGATGAAGGTCAACATGTCCGGCGTGCTGCCCATCATCTTCGCGCAGTCCATCGCGTCCCTGCCTCCCACGATCATCCTGCTCTGCGGCGGCAGCCAGGACAGCTGGTTCATGCGCACGTTTGACAGCAACACGATCCCCTACGCGATCGTGTACTTCCTGCTGATCCTCTTCTTCGCTTACTTCTACGCGACGATCCAGTTCAACCCCGTCGAAGTTGCGAACAACCTGAAGAAGAACGGCGGATTCATCCCCGGCTACCGTCCCGGCAAGCCGACCAGCGAGTTCATTCAGAAGGTCCTGAACAAGGTCACCCTGTTCGGCGCCATCTATCTCGGCATCATCGCCTGCGTGCCCATCATCATCAGCGCCTGCTCCGAGGCCGCTGCGAACACGGGCATTTCCCTCGGCGGCACCTCGATCATCATCGTGGTCGGCGTTGCCATCGAAACGGTGCAGGCTCTCGAGAGCCAGATGCTCATGCGCCACTACAAGGGCTTCCTTGAATAAGGAGATCCTGTTATGAAGCTTACTCTGCTGGGCGCCCCCGGCGCTGGAAAGGGGACCCAGTCGGACATCCTCTCCCGTAAATTGGGTGTCCCCACCATTTCGACCGGCAATATCCTGCGCTCTGCCATCCACAATGGCACGAGCGTGGGACTCGCGGCCAAGTCGTACATCGACAAAGGCCAGCTCGTGCCGGACGACGTAATCATCGAAATCGTGCAGGAACGTCTTGCGCAGAGCGACTGCGCCAACGGATTCATTCTCGACGGCATGCCCCGTACGATCCCGCAGGCGGAAGCGCTTATCGCCCATGGCATTGAGCTGGACGGCGTGCTTTCTCTTGAGGTTTCCGACGAGGACATCGTCGAGCGCATGGCGGGGCGGCGTGTCTGCCCCCGCTGCGGTGCGACGTATCACGTCCGCGTGAACCCGCCGAAGCAGGAAGGCATCTGCGATGCATGCGGCACGGCGCTCATCGTCCGCGCGGACGACGCGCCCGAAACCGTGCGCGACCGCCTGCATGTCTACCATGAACAGACCGAGCCGCTCAAGGGCTTTTATGAAAAGCTGGGGCTGCTCCGCACCGTGGAAAATGTCGGCAGCATCGAGGATGTCAGCCGCGAGATTTTCCGCTCCCTGGGGATCGGTGAATGATGATTACGATCAAATCACAGCGAGAGATCGAGCGGATGCGCGAAGCCGGAAAAATCACGGCGGCTGCCCGAAGCGTCGGGCGGCAGATGCTGCGAGACGGCGTAACCACCGAAGAGATCAACAAAGAGATCCATAAGTTCATCCTGTCCTGTGGAGCCACGCCGACATTTCTCGGCTACGGCGGCTTCCCGAAGAGCGCGTGCATTTCCGTGAACGACGAGGTCATCCACGGCATTCCCGGAAAACGCATCGTGCGCAACGGAGACATCGTCTCCATCGATGTGGGAGCCACCTACAAGGGCTATGTGGGAGACTGCGCCGGCACCTTCCCGGTCGGGGAGGTATCGCCGGAAGCGATGGAGCTCATCCGCATCACGCGGCAGAGCTTCTTTGAAGGACTGAAGCATGCCCGTGCGGGCGGACGCCTGTACGACATCTCCGCCGCGGTGCAGCAGTACGCGGAAAGCCACGGCTGCGGCGTCGTGCGCGACTATGTCGGCCACGGCATCGGCACCAAAATGCACGAGGATCCGGAAGTCCCGAACTATGTTCCCCCGCGGGGCGATCACAGAGCCAATCCCCGGCTCCTGCCCGGCATGACGTTGGCCATTGAGCCGATGATCAACGCCGGCGGACCGGCGGTGCGCGTGCTGTCCAACGATTGGACAGTCGTCACCGTGGACGGCACTCTGTCCGCCCATTATGAGAACACCATTCTCATCACAGACGGCGAGCCGGAAATCCTGACCATCGCCGACGACATTTAAGGAGGGACTTATATGGCGAAAGATGACGTTATCGAGCTGGAGGGCACGGTTGTGGAATCCCTGCCGAACACCTCTTTCCGGGTGGACATCGGCAACGGCCACACCATCCTTGCCCATATCTCCGGCAAGCTCCGCATGAATTTCATCCGCATCCTGCCCGGTGACAAGGTCACGGTACAGATGAGTCCTTACGATCTGACCCGCGGCCGCATCACCTGGCGGTCCAAGTAATTTCAAACTCCAACAGTGCGACACGAAGGAGGATAAACCATGAAAGTGCGTCCCAGTGTGAAGCCCATGTGCGAGAAGTGCAAGATCATC
>CAKSWA010000070.1 GCA_934511165.1 uncultured Oscillospiraceae bacterium
GCCAGACGGGATTTGAACCCACGACCTTTGGCTCCGGAGGCCAACACTCTATCCAGCTGAGCTACTGGCGCATTTATTGAAAGCTTAATTATTATAGCAAGTTGGAACGGAAAAGTAAAGAGGAATTTTGCCCGTTCTTTCGACAAGCGGCAGGAAATAGAATCGACCGGCTGCTTTATGGGCAGCCGGTCTCGCATGGGGGGTCAACAAAGAGAAAAGGATGGAGATGGATCGATATATAACAACCGGGAAAGGGGATATCCCGGTGTGCTACCAGAATTATTTTACAAGCTCGCGGCCGAGTTCGCGGCAGGCTTCAAGCTCGATGTCGCCGGGGGTCTCGCAGCAGATGACGCTCTCGCACACGAGCGAGATGTTGGCGCCGCGGCAGTCCTGCTCCCAGGTGCGCATCCATTCGCCGTCACCCCAGCCGTAGGAGCCGAAGAGCGCGACCTTTTTTCCGACGAACTGCTTCTTGCAGGAGGAGAACATCGGCTCGAAAACGTCCTCTTCGAGAACTTCAGAGCCCATGGCCGGGCAGCCAAGCGCCACGGCGTCCAGATCGGCAAGATCGGCGGCGCTCACGGCGTCCGCGCTGAGAAGGGAGATTTCGGCGCCTTCGCTTTTCATGCCCTCGGCAACGGCGTTCGCCATGGCCTCGGTGTTGCCGGTGCCGCTCCAGTAAATAACTGCTGCTTTTTTCATAATAGAATCTTCCTTTCCGGCGCATCACACCGCAACGGCGAGCTCGGCGATACCGCAGCCGGCTTCGTACCGTTCGCAATAGATGTCCGTGCATTTTTTGTATTTGGCAAAAAGCTCTTTCGCTTTGTTCTCGTCGCCGTAGACCTTCCACAGGCCGCTGAGCTTGTAGTTGGCGGCGTGATTTTCGATAAAGCCCTTCACATCCTCGGGGGGATAACTGAGAAACAGTCCGATCTCGTGCGGGAACTCTCCGCCGCTGCGCAGCTTGCGCGTGAGCGTCGCGAGACATTTTCCGCAGCTCTCGCAGGGGTACCCCTCCTGCCGGAGCAGCTCGGCAGCTTCGGGGCCGCGCAGGTCGCGGCGAAGCTCCGCCGGGCGGAACAAGTAGAGAAGAACATTTTTCTCAGAATAACGCAGCGGCAGCAGGCAGAGCCCTTTCGGGGCAAAGCAGCGATTGAGCCGCCGCAATGACTCTTCCACGTTTTTGCGGGAGGTGCACGCACAGGTGAACAGGCTCCCGGTTTTGATCCCCGCCAGTGTGGGTGCGCCCAGTCGGACGATCACTTCTTCAGACATTCGTGAGTCCTCCTTCCGGGCCGCACCGCACAAAGGGGTGAGAGATAATGTGACATGGTGGAAAAGCATACATCCGGGGAAGCGTTTTCCCTGTTTGCGAGGTTATCATACGCTAACTGCAAAGCCGCATCCGCTCCAAAACGAGCGAATGCGGCTCCAAAATAGTATTTCTCGGTTTGAAATTGAATCAGACCGGCGCGCAGCTGTCTGCGGTTGCCCCGCCGCGGTAGGCGTTGGGCGATACGCCGATGACGCTGCGGAACGCGCGGGCAAATTTGCTGGCGTTGTCATACCCGAACTGCCCGGCGATATCGAGCACTGTCCGGTCGGTCGAGCGGAGCAGCTCTGCCGCGGCGTGCATTTTCTGCCCGCGGAGAAACGCTGCCGGAGACATGCCGTAAACGCCCTGGAAGCTCTGCAATATCTGCGTGGCGGAGGCGTGAAACCGTGCGGAAAGCTCCGCTGTTGTCGGGCGCTCCTCCGTGGCGGAGAGCAGATACTCGCTCACGGCGGAGGCAAGGCGCACCTGCGCGCCGGAATAGGCCGTGCGCCGGCGCTCGGTCGGGAGCGCGCTGAGAAAGAGCAGCAGCTCCAGAATTTTCACCTTGAAATATCCTTTGCGGATTTCCTCCGGCACGGAGTACAGCTCCGAAAAGATGTGCTCCACGCTCGCGGACGAGCGAGCGGCAAAATAGCCGCCGTCCGCGCAGAACTTTTCCATCAGCGCCGCCGGGCGGACGTTCACGTCCGAGAGAAGGCACGAAAGGCACTCCGGTGCTTTGGCCGGGTCAATGGTCACGGTGATGCCGTGGTAATGCCCGGTGGGGAAGCACGCAGCGGCGTCGGAAGCGCCGCTGCGGGATATGGCCAGATCACCCGGCGCAAGAAAGTAGTATTCATTGCCCATCGGCTGTTCGAGCCGCCCCTCGCGGCAATGGCTGATGCGCATGAGCGAACCGCCCGGCGCGTGATTAAGCCGGCACTCGTGCGTGTGGATATCATAGTATGCGATCTCTATGCCCGGAAACACCGGATAGGCGGTCATAACGGCCTCGCCGTCTGCCCCCTCCAGCTGCCGGACAATCCGCCCGTCCGCCTCCGCCGCGGCGGCGCAGCCGGTGCAGGCGTTCTTTTTTTCTTTCATGATATTGCGATGCATCTCCTTTGATTAGCCTATGCTAACTATAGAATAGCACAAACCGCTCCATTTTGCAAGAGCGGCGGCTTGACGGCGGGCGGCGCGGCGGATAACCCGCCCCTTTTTCCCGTATTCCCTTGACTTTTTTACAGCAATACTTTAAAATAATGAAGATTTGAAAAAACGGGAAAACGAGAGGGTTTTCCGGTCAAGAGGGAAACGATGAAGAAAAAGAGTGTAAAGAGCTTTTCGAGCCGCTGGGGCTTTATCCTGGCGTCGGTCGGCTCGGCCGTCGGCATGGCGAACGTCTGGGGCTTCCCGAACAAAATGGGCAGCAACGGCGGAGGCGCCTTTCTGCTCATCTATATTCTGTTTGTGCTGATTTTCAGCTATGTTGGCCTCCCGGCGGAATTCGCGATGGGACGCCGCGCCGCCACCGGCACACTCGGCGCTTACGAAAACGCCTGGGCTACCCGCAGTAAAGGCGCAGGGAAGGCTGGCGCGGTGCTCGGCTGGCTGCCGCTCGCGGGCTCACTCTGCATCGCCATTGGCTACGCCGTTATCGTGACATATGTGCTCAAGGCGCTCGTAGACTCCGTGGCCGGAACGCTCATGACCGCGGACGCCGCGGCGTGGTTTTCAGACTTCTCCTCGCGGGATTACTCCGTGATCCCCTACCACGTGATCGTCGTTGCCGGAACGCTTCTGACGCTCTTCCTCGGTGCGCACAGCATTGAAAAGACGAATCGGATCATGATGCCGGTGTTCTTCCTCATTTTTGTTGTCCTCGCGGTGCGCGTGGCGTTCCTGCCGGGCGCGGCGGAGGGGTACAAGTTCATGTTCACGCCGCGCTGGGAAATGCTCCGCGACCCCATGATCTGGATCTGGGCGATGGGGCAGGCGTTTTTCTCCCTGTCCGTCACGGGCAGCGGCATGATTGTTTACGGTGCGTATCTCTCCAAGGACGAGGACGTTGTCGGCGTGGCGCAGCACACGGCGCTTTTTGATACGATTGCCGCCGTGGTCGCGGCGCTTGTCATCATCCCCGCGTGCTTCTCCTACGGGCTGGATGTCGGCGCGGGGCCGAGCCTCCTTTTCGTAACGCTCCCCACCATTTTGCAGGACATCCCGCTCGGTCGGCTGTTTGCAATCATCCTCTATGTCGCCATGATTTTCGCGGGCGTCAGCTCGCTGCAAAATATGTTTGAGGCGGTGGCGGAATCGCTGCTGCACAAATTCCCGAAGCTCAGCCGCAAGGCGGTGCTTGTGCTGCTCGGCGTCATTTGCCTTGGCTGCGGCATCGGCATGGAGACGATCTCCAAATGGGGACCGTGGATGGATCTTGTGTCCATTTACATCATTCCCATCGGCGCAACGCTCGGCGCGGTTTCGTGGTTCTATGTGATGAAAAAGGACGAGCTGCTCTCCGCCATTAACACCGGCGCGCAGCACGGGCGCGGCGCGGTGTGGTACGCCGTTGGACGGTATGTGTATGTGCCGCTCGCCGTGATCCTCTGCTGCGTGGCGCTCTTCCGCCATGTGGCGTTCTGAAAACCGGATAAGAAAAGCTGCGGCGGCGTCTCTTTTGAGACGCCGCCGTCAGTTTCTCGACAGACTGACCGCCCGGAGGGCTTGCCTCCGGGCGGTTTACGTTATGCGTTTTTACAGGATATCGCGTCCCTTATAGTGGACGTGCAGCAGCTCGTGCTCGCGCTCGCCGATGTCGCGCAGAAGCGTCTCAATGACGGGGTTCTGCTCGCTGCGCTTGATGAGCGCAGTCTTGTCGGCATTATAGAGTCCTGCGGCGCGGTCGTACTTGTCTTTCGTAAGGCCGTGCGGCTGACCCGCGCCGCCGACGCAGCCCGCGCGGCAGGTCATGACCTCGATGAGATCAAAGTACTCGCGTCCGGTCTCGATCTCGTCGATGAGCTTCTGGGCATTGATAAGGCCGTTGCACACCGCGATGCGGATCGTTCGCTCGCCGACGAGCATGTTCGCCACGCGCACGCCGTCTACGCCGCGAAGGCCGGAATACTCGATGGCCATGGCCGCGTTTTTGGTCTTGTCCGGGCAGCAGCAGCGCGCGACTGCTTCCGCCACGCCGCCGGTCGCGCCGAAGATGACGCCGGAGCCGGTCGTGATGCCGAACGGCATGTCCACTGCTTCGTCTTCCAGGTTGGCAAAGTCGATGCCGCTTTCCTTGATCATGTTGATGAGCTCGATCGTCGTGAGTACGGCGTCTACATCGGGCTTGCCGTTGTGGGTGAACTCCTCGCGCTTCGCCTCGCCCTTCTTCGCGGTGCAGGGCATGACGGCGACATGGTAGACCTCGCGGCCATCGCTGTTCTTCTCATAGTAATCGCGCAGCACGGCGGCAAACATCTCCATAGGGGACTTGCAGGAGGAGATGTGGCGCAGAAGCTCGGGGCGCTGATATTCGACATACTTGACCCACGCCGGGCAGCAGGAGGTGAACATCGGGAACGTGCCGCCGTTTTTGAGACGGTCCATAAATTCCTTCGCCTCGACGACCGTGGTGAGGTCGGCGGCGAACGAGGTATCGAACACCTCGGCAGCGCCCATGAGCCGGAGCGCGGCAACCATTTTGCCCATGGCGTTGTCGCCGGCGTGCAGGCCGAACGCCTCGCCGATGGCGACGCGTACTGCCGGGGCGATCTGGAATACAACGCGCTTGGTCTTGTCGTGCAGCGCGCGCCACACGCGGCCGATGTCGTTATACACGGTGATCGCAGCGGTGGGGCACACGGCGGCGCACTGGCCGCAGCCGATGCAGTCGGTCTCGGCGAGCTTCTGGTCAAATGCCGGCATCACGCGCAGATCGGCACTGCGGTGCGTGAAGTCAATGATGTTCATGCCCTGAATTTCCTCGCACGTGCGCACGCAGTCGCCGCAGAGGATGCACTTGTTCGGGTCGCGCACGACCGAGGGGCTGGAGGTGTCGAGCGGAAGCTGCTCGCGCGTGTCCTCAAACCGGACGCGGCGCACGCCGAACCGGAGCGCCAGCCGCCGCAGCTCGCATGCGCTGGACTTTTCGCACAC
>CAKSWA010000071.1 GCA_934511165.1 uncultured Oscillospiraceae bacterium
ATCGATCCGCGTCTCGCCGCCTGCTCCGACGGCGGTCTCATGGAGGTCTTCTCCGGCGACTGGCTCGACGGCATGGCTGACGCCGTGGAGAAGCTCTGAGCTCCGCTCATGGAAATTCGTCGGTTTGTTCCCGGAGAGGAATACGAGCTCAGCCGCCTCGCAGCGCGGACGCTGCTGGAGTACAACAGCCGGCACACCGCCCCGGAGGAGGAGCCCTGGATCCCCCTGCTTGTGGAGAAATACCGTCCCGAGGCGATCCTTGGCTTTTCCGAGGCCGGGCACACGTATGTGCTCTGCGACGGGGACACGCTTCTCGGCATGGGCGGCGTGCGCAAGACCGGAGAGGACGAGTGCCTGATCTACGGTCTGTTCCTCGCGCCGGAGGCCATCGGGAAAGGGTACGGCGCGCAGCTTTTTCATGCGCTGGAAAAGGACGAGCTCTACACGCAGTGCAGCCGCGCCTGGCTCATCCCCACCACGGCGGCGCTCGGCTTTTATGAAAAAATGGGCTATACCTATATGGACGGCTACCGCGTCCGCCGAAAGGACGACGGGCTGTTCTATATGGAAAAACCGTTGAAATGACGACTTCTCCCCCGCAGGAGCGCTCCTGCGGGGGAGATTTTGTTTTCCCCGTCAAGGTCTTTTCAACGGCGGAAAAATGCGGTATACTTTCCCTGTATCTTTTATGTATGCATAAGGAGCGATGCCGTTATGATGGAAGAATCGAGAGCGTTTCTGCGCACCCTGGGTCTGCCGGGGGGCGATCTTCACTCTCTCCCGGCCTCGGAGGCGACCTTCCCCGGTGGGGCGCAGTTTGGCATTGAGATCCCCACGGTGAATACCGCCGCCGCCGCCCGCGCGCTGCTGCGCGAGGCGCAGCGTCTCGGCGTCACGGTCAACCGCATCGACGAAACGCTCGGCGCCTTCCGCCACACGCGTGCCGAGCTTATGGAATATGCCGCGCTCTGCCGCGACAACGGCGTCGCTCTCACGGTATCAATCGGCCCGCGCGCCGCTTACGACACCTCCGCTACCCGCCTCTCACGGCAGGGCGCCGTCATCGGCTACCGGCTGCGCGGCGAGGAACAGCTCGTCCGCGCGCTGGAGGACGCGAAGCGCGTGTGCGATCTCGGCATCCGGGGGCTTCTCGTATACGACGAGGGGCTTCTCTGGGTACTCCATGAGGCGCGCCGCGCCGGTGAGCTGCCCGCGGACACAGTGCTCAAGGCGAGCGCCCACTGCGGCCACGGGAACGGCGCTTCGTTCCGTCTGCTTGAGCAGTGCGGCGCGGACAGCATTAACCCCGTGCGCGATCTTTCGCTGGATATGCTCTGCGCGCTGCGCGCGAGCGTTTCCGTCCCGCTCGACATCCATACCGACTGCCCGGAGGCGTCCGGCGGATTCATCCGCACCTACGAAGCTCCGGAGATCGTGCGCTGCTGCGCGCCGGTGTTTCTCAAAACCGGCAACAGCGCTCTCGCCGCCCACGGCTCGCTGCCGACGGAGGCGGACGCCGCACGCATGGCGCAGCAGGCCTCCATTGTGATGGAAATGCTCGGCCGGTATCTTCCCGGAGCGCGCCAGCTCAGCCGCGGCGAAGGCCACGGGCAGGTCGCCGAAGCGGAGGTCCGTGTATGAGTGAACGCATCGATTCCGCCGCGCTGCGCGCCTTTTCCGAAGCACTCTGCCGCGCGGTTGGGCTTTCGGCGCAGGATGCCGCGATTCTTGCCGACAGCATCGTCTTTGCCGAGTGCCGGGGCGTTACGTCGCACGGGCTGCTGCGTTTGCCGCAGTACATCGCCCGCCTCCGCACGGGCGCGGCGGCGATGAATGTTTCCATGCCGTTCACGATGGAGTCCGGCGGCACGGCACGGCTCGACGCGCAGAACGGTCTCGGCCAGCTCGCCGGGCGGAAGGCCGCCGCCAAGGCGGAGGAGCTCGCCGCAGCATATGGCGTTTCGTTCGTTGCGGTGGCAAACTCCAACCACTTCGGCACCGGCGCGTGGTACGCCATCCCTTCGGCACAGCGCGGCTTTTTCGCCTTCAACATCTCCTCGGCGGCAAGCGCCATGGCGCCGCACGGCGCAGCGCAGCCGCTTCTCGGCACCGATCCGCTCGGTCTCGCGCTGCCGCGCGGCGAGGGGAAATCCCCGCTCGCGCTCGACATGGCGCTCTCCACCGTCGCGCGCGGCAAGATCCGCTATGCTGCGCTGAACGGCACGCCCATCCCCGACACCTGGGGGCTGGACGCGCATGGCGCGCCCACGACCGACGCCTCCGCCGTTCTGCACGGCGGCACGCTCCTCCCCGCCGGAGGCGCGAAGGGCTCGGGGCTCGCGATCTTTATTGAACTTCTCTGCGCCGTGCTCACGGGCAGCGGCGCGCTCGGCGGCGCGGGGCTGCTCTCCGATCTCTCGCGCCCGGCGGGAACGGGGCACGTGTTCGGCTGCGTGGATATTAAGCGCTTTCTGCCGCTCGAAGCCTTTGAGGCCCTGTGCGAGGAAAGCCTTTTGCGCGTGACCTCTCTCACCCCGGCGCAGCCGGGCGGCGAGGTATTGCTCCCCGGTGAGCCGGAGGAGCGCTGTGCCGCCGATCGCGCGGCGAACGGCGTGCCGGTCGCTCCGGCGCTTCGCGACACGCTCAACGCGCTCGCCGAAGAGCTCGGCTGCGCGGAGAGACTCTGAATCCGGCATTTCAAACCCTTTATACATTTTGGAAGGAGGACGTATCCCCCCATGAAACTCCGCATTGACACCTCCCGCTCCTACGCGCTCGCGCTCGAAGGCGGCGGGGCAAAGGGCGCATACCAGATCGGCGCATGGAAAGCGCTGCGCGAAGCGGGCGTGAAGATCGACGCCGTCGCGGGCACCTCCGTCGGCGCGCTCAACGGCTCGCTCATCGTGATGGGCGATCTGGAAAAGGCGGAAAACATCTGGGAAAACATCCGCTATTCGCAGGTCATGGACGTGGACGACGAGACGATGTCGCGCCTTTTGAAGGGCGGCGTGAAGCTCGACGAGCTCGACAGCGTGGCGCAGCAGATGTTCGAAGTGATAAAAAACCGCGGCTTTGACGTTACGCCGCTGCGCAAGTGGATATCGCAGGTCGTGGACGAGAAAACGGTGCGCGAATCCCCCGTGGAGCTTTTCATCGACACGTTCTCCCTTTCGGACGGGAAGCTGCTCGAGCTGCGCGCGAAGGACCTGCCGGAGGGCACGCTCTGCGACATGCTGCTCGCAAGCGCCTATCTCCCGGTGTTCCGCAGCGAAAAGCTCGGCGGCAAGCGCTACGCCGACGGCGGTCTGCGCGATGTGCTGCCGCTGCATGTGCTCATTGAGCACGGCTACAAGGACATTCTCGCGCTGCGGCTCTTCGGCATCGGCGTGGAGCGCTCGGTGAAGATCCCGGAGGATACGCGCGTCTATACCGTTGAGCCGACGGCCGATCTCGGCAGCACGCTCGAATTTGAACCGGCGCAGAGCCGGGAAAACCTGCGCGCCGGATATTACGATATGCAGCGCTTCCTCTACGGGCTGCGCGGCACGAAATACTATGTGGACTGCGATTGGGACGAGACGAAGGCGCTCTCGCTTTTGTCGGACGCCGCCTCCGCCGGGGAGAGTGTCAGCCTGCGCACGCTCTGCGAAAAGCAGCTCCCCGCGCTCGCCAAGCGGCTCGACGCGGAAAAGGGCGATTACACCGATCTCGCCGTGGCGCTCGTCGAGGCCGCGGCGGAGCACAAGGGCGTTGATCCCTGGCAGATCGTCACGGCGGACGCGCTGCTCGAGCTTGCCGGCGGCGGAGCCGCTCTCGCCGCGGCATTTGCCGAACCGGCGGCGCGTAAGCTCGCCCGGCAGGGCGGAACGGCGCGGCCGGCCCCGGCGCTGCTGGGTCGCAAGCGGCCCGCGCAGGGCTGCCGCCGTCCGGACGGCGGCGAGGGGCTGAACGTCTGTCTGATGAACGACTCGTTCCCGCCGGTCGTGGACGGTGTGGCGAACGCCGTGGTGAACTATGCGAAGATCCTCACCGAGACCGAGGGGCTCTGCGCCGTGGCAACGCCGGAGTATCCGGGCGTTGTGGACGATTACCCGTTCCCCGTCGTGCGCTATCCGAGCATCGACACGACGAAGATGACCGGCTACCGCGCCGGAAACCCGTTCGCCCCGGCAGCCGTGGCGGAGCTTGCGGCGATGGACTTTGACATCATCCACACGCATTGCCCGGTCGTTTCCACGCTGCTCGCGCGCAGTCTGCGCGAGGCGATCGATAAGCCGGTCGTGTTCACCTATCACACCAAATTCGATATCGACATCGCCAAGGCCGTCCGCGGCAAAACGCTGCAGGACGCGGCAGTGAAGCTCCTGGTAAGCAACATTTCCGCGTGTGACGAGGTATGGGTCGTGAGCCGCGGCGCGGGAGAAAATCTCCGCTCTCTCGGCTACGCGGGCGACTACATCGTCATGCCGAACGGCGTCGATCTCCCGCGCGGCAAGGCATCCCCGGAGGCCGTGGACGCGCTGAGCAGAAAATGGGCGCTGCCCGCCGATAAGCCGGTATACCTGTTCATCGGGCGCATCATGTGGTACAAGGGGCTGCGCATCATTCTCGACGGGCTCAAAAAGGTGCGCGACGCCGGCGGCGATTTCTGCATGGTGTTCGTCGGCGACGGGCAGGACCGCCCCGCTGTGGAGGAATACGCCGCGCAGCTCGGTCTTACCGATCTCTGCCGCTTCACCGGCACCGAGCGCGACCGCGACGCGATCCGCGCATGGTATACCCGTGCCGATCTCCTGCTCTTCCCCTCGACGTTCGACACGAACGGCCTCGTTGTGCGCGAGGCGGCGGCGTGCTCGCTCGGCAGCGTGCTCATTGAGGGCAGCTGCGCCGCCGAGGGCATCACCGACGGCGACACCGGCATCCTCATCCCCGAAAGCGGCGACGGTCTCGCCGCAGCGCTGCTGCGCGAGGGCGTAAACCGCGAGTATTTCGCCCGCATCGGCGAAACGGCCTCGGAGAAGATCTATCTCTCCTGGGAGGACAGCGTGAAAAACGCGCGTGCGCAGTACCGCAGCGTGATCGAGCGCTGGAACAGCGGCGAGCTGCCGCGCCGCCGCGTTCTCCCCGGCGCGCCGGAATGGACCGGCGACGTTGCCGAGCTCATCAACCGCGCCCGCACCAGCTGGGACAAGGCAAGAGAAGCACTGGACCGGTATCTGTAAGATTTCGGTAACGGCCCCCTCGTGCATTTCTCCATCAGAGGCGGCAAGTACGGTTTGCAGTAAGCTGGCTTGGCTCCCTCCTTGAGGGAGCTGGCAGCTATGCTGACTGAGGGAGTTACTCCTTCCGTCTCGGCACTTTGTGCCGAGCCACCTCCCTCAAAGAGGGAGGCTGACAGGTTATCATGTGAAGTGCAACACCCCCGAGAAAAGGGGCGGTAGTGCGAAAAAAAGAAAGACAACACGACA
>CAKSWA010000072.1 GCA_934511165.1 uncultured Oscillospiraceae bacterium
TCGACGGCAACAAGGAGCTGCTCAAGTATCTCGAAGAGATCCGCGGCATCGCGTGCGTCAAGTGCGGCATGGCGAAGAATCTCGCCGACGCCACCAAGAACTCCCCGGCGTTCCCGATGGTCGCGTTCATCACCGAGGCGCAGGATTACTACTACCCCCCCGAGAAGAAGACCATCAAGAAGGAAGAGGTCGATCTCGTTTCCCGTCTGATGTTTATGCAGGTGCTGCATAAGACCTATGCCGGCACCGCCACGGTCTGCACCGGCGTTGCCGCGAAGATCCCCGGCACCATCGTCAACCAGGTCATCGGCAAGGAGAACCCGGAAGAGCTCGTGCGTATCGGCCACCCCGCCGGCGTCATCAACTGCTACTCCGAGGTCACGCCCGACCTGACTGTGAAGAAGGCCGCTATCGAGCGCACCGCCCGCCGTCTCATGGAAGGCTACGCGCTGCTCGAAAAGAGCAAGGACCCCCGCAAGAAGTAAGAGCGCCCATGTCCGCCATCCGGGTCTCCCGGATGGCGGTTAAGGAGTCAAAGCGATGAAAGCAAACATTCTTGTCTACGATGTCGGCAGCACGTATACGAAGGGCGCGGCCTTTTGTCTTGAAGACGGAAAGCTGACGTTCCTCGCCCGCGGCCAGCACCCGACGACGCTCGAGAACATCAGCGACGGCGCGCGCGGCGCCGAGGCGGAGATCCGTGCCAAGGGCGTGGAGTTCGCGCCAGACATGGTGCGCTTCAGCTCATGCAGCGCGGCGGGCGGACTGCGCATGGTCGCGATGGGCTTTATGCCCCGCGTGACCGCGAAGGCCGCGAAGGAAGTCGCCATGACCGCCGGTGCGCGCGTCATGGAGGTCGTCTCCGCGGACGAGCCGCCCGAGTTTCGCGAGGAAGTTCTGCGCGAGATCAAGCCCGACATCATCCTGCTCTCCGGCGGTACGGACGGCGGCGATATGGCGAACGTGCTCGAAAATGCGGACATCATCTGCAAGGTGCACGGCGAAGGTACGGTCATTCTCGGCTGCAACAAGTTTGCCCAGCGCGAGGCGGCGGAGAAATTCCGCGCCGCGGGCATCGAGTGCATCCGCGTGCCGAACATCCTGCCGACCATCCACGAGCTGAACGTGAAGCCTGCGCGCATCGCAATCCACGAGCAGTTCATCAACCAAATCACCCACGCCAAGGGCCTGAAGGAATTCCGCGATTCTCTCGCGGATCAGACCGTCATCCCGACGCCGGGCGCCGTGCTGCTTGCAAGCGAGCTTCTCGCTAAGGGAAGCTACGAGCAGGAGGGCGTCGGCGGCGTGATCCTCGTGGACATCGGCGGCGCAACGACCGATATCCACTCGGCGCTGCCCGAGCTCATCGACATGAACATTGAAGAGCGCGGTCTCGTTGTGAGCAACGAAAAGCAGTTTTCCTACCGCACCGTGGAAGGCAATCTCGGATTGCGCGTGAGCGCGACCGGCATTCCCGAAGCCGTGGGCGATAAGGCCATTCTCCGCGCCATGGACCACGATTACGGCCTGACGCCGGAGGATGTGGAAAACTACGTCGATCTGCTCGAAGCGCACAACGACCACATCCCCGCCGACGAGAAGGAGGCCTGTCTCGACCGGGCGCTTGCCGCCTGTGCCGCGGACGTTGCCATCCGCCGTCACGCCGGATATTACGCGAAGGAGGCCGATCCCGTCATGGGCATCATGGCCGGAGCGCCGATGGGGCGCGATCTTCGCAACGTGCGCCAGGTGCTGTGCGTGGGCGGCATCTTCCTCCACTGCCACGGTAAGGAGCGCGAGAACATCGTGCGCCGCACATTCGACAACCCCGGCATCTCTCTGCTGCCGCTGAACGACCCGGACATCTGGTTTGACGAGGACTACATCCTCTATGCCATGGGCGTTCTGGCGCAGCATTACCCCGAAGAAGTTCTTTCGTATATGAAAGAGCACGTGATAAAGAAATAAACTTCTCAAATACTTCAATACTTATTAAGGAGACTGATTCCCATGACCAACGGACAGAAAATGCGCAAGCTCTTTGAAGAGAAAAAGCTCGTCGTTGCCCCCGGCTGCCACGACGCTCTCACCGCGAAGATCATTTCCTATCTCGGCTTTGACGCCGTGTACATGACCGGCTACGGCCAGAGCGCCTCCCACCTCGGCCAGCCCGACGTTGGCCTGATGACCATGAGCGAAATGGTCATGCGCGCTTCCAACACCGTGGAGGCCGCCGGCAACGCCCTCGTCGTCGCCGACGCCGACACCGGTTTCGGCAACGCCGTCAACGTGCAGCGCACCATCCGCGAGTATGAGAAGGCCGGCGTCGCCGTCATCCAGCTCGAGGATCAGGTCATGCCCAAGAAGTGCGGCCACATGACCGGCCGTCAGGTCGTCCCCATGGAAGAGATGGTCGGCAAGGTTAAGGCCGCCGTCGACGCCCGCCAGGGCGACATGATGATCATGGCCCGTACCGACGCCCGTACCGTTTACGGCATCGAAGAGGCCATCAAGCGCGGCCTTGCTTACAAGGAAGCCGGCGCGGACATCATCTTCATCGAGTCCCCCGAGTCCAAGGAAGAGATGATGCTCATCAACAAGGAGATCCCCGGTCTGACGCTCGCCAACATGGTCGAGGGCGGCCGCACCCCGATCTTCAAGAACGACGAGCTCGAGAGCTTCGGCTACAACCTCGTTATCTACCCCACCGCCTCCACCTACGTCACCACCAAGGCCATGATCGACCTGTGGGAAGGCCTGAAGCGCGACGGCACCACCATCACCCAGCTTGACAAGATGGTTCCGTTTGCCCAGTTCAACGAGCTGATGGGTCTGCAGAAGATCCGCGACATCGAGCACACCTACGCCTCCTCCACCGGCCGCTGAGCGCAGACGGGAGAGAAAAAGATGGCAGATCTGAAAAGCGTAGTTGCGGAAAAGCTTCCGCTGACGATGGGCGAGACGATCGCCCTCGCAAAAGAATACGGCGTGCGCGTGGTGGACGTTGTCCTCACGGAGAGCGAGCTGCGCACCGGTCTTGACCGCGAAGGCGTGCTCAAGGCCGTCATGGAAGAGTATGCGCACAACCTCAAGGCTGTGGAGATCGGCGTTTCCGGCGGAAACAGCTTCCTGCTCGGCACTGTTCCCACCCAGCTCAAGGAAATGGGCCCCGGCACCATCTTTGCGGATGTGCTGCTTGACAAGGCGCTCATGTACACCGTGGCCGCCGAAGTCGGCAACCACTGCATCGGCGTGCGTCCGTGCGCCGGCACGGGCGACCCCTGCCCCTACACCGGCTTCCTGCGCGCGCTGATGGATGTCGGCACCGACGAGACCACTCTCGCCGAGGTCGCATGCCTCATGCTCAAGGTCGGCAGCCTGTTCCGCGTGGCGAAGGTCACCACCGGCTGCAATCTGGAAGGCTACGGCGCGGGCTCTGCCGCCATTGCCGCCGCGACCGTTCATCTGAAGAACGGCACGCCCGAGCAGATGGAAAAGGCCATGGTCCTCGCTATGTCCCCGACGATCGGCGTTCCCTGCACGCCGCGCGTGCTCGTTCCGGCGCTCTGCACCGCCCACGTCGGCGGCGCGATCCTCGGCGGCATGTACGCCGGCCGTCTCTGCACGACCGTGGAGATGACCGTCAACGTTCCGTTCGATGTCATGTTCGCTATGGCCTCCCTCGTCCACAAGGAGAGCGCGCACCACATCGTGCCCACCGTCGTGGAATATATGGAGCCCTTCTTCCAGCGCACCGCCGAGGTGGAATCCCTCGTTTCCGAGGAAGTTCACAAGGCGGACAAGGAGCGCATCGAAGAGACGCTCGAAAAGGCCAAGGAGATCGCCAAGAAGATGGCGGACGGCTCTGCCCCCATCATCAAGACGCTCGGTGACGCCGTTGTCGGCGGCTCCTCGCAGGCTGTCGGCAGCCCGACGAACTGCGGCCGCATCGCTCACGAGCTCCTGAACGAGGGCGAGAAGGTCACCGAGATCACCATCGAGCTTTACCCCGAGCTCTTTGCCCGCCGCACGATCAACGTCCCCGGCGTGCTCATGGGCGCGGTGTACGGCTGCTCCACCTCCGATTACCAGACCTACGAGGTCGCCGTGGAACGGGTCAAGGCCGACGGCGTCAAGGTGAACATCGTCCGCGGCGAGGAATACCAGATCCAGAAGGTCACCCTCGTCACCGACAAGGGAAACAGCGTCATGGTCGATACGCTCAACCGCGGCGGCGGCCGTCTCGTGCTGCGCAACGCCACGCCCTCTCTTGAGAAGGCGCAGGAAGCCGCGAAGAAGCTCGGCATCGTTGTTGTTGAGTAATTTTCCCCGATAATTTCATATCCGGAAAGCTGCCGGGATCGTTGTGATCCCGGCAGCTTTTTGTTCGTTAATATCACGGGACGTGTGCATATTACATGCCGCAACTGTCGCTCAACGGTTTTTGACACCGCAAAACCCCTGCAATATCAATGGCTATACGATTCGTGAAATCCGACGGAAAAGTTGATAGTCACAAACCGTGTTTTTCTGTTATCCTATAGGCATGAAACACAAACTGTGTTCCAAATCTATAATTAACAGAAAGGCAGGATATGAGTAAGAGAGCCTATCCGGTGTGGGACTATCCGTCCAACACCAAGACGAATCCGATACCGCCGACAAAATCCTCGCAGGTACGAGCCCCGTCAAACCCGACGGTGGCCGTCCCGCAGGGGCAGACAAGCCAGACGACGGCACGGGCGGGCAGCAGCGTTTCGCACAGAGGCGAAAATGCCCGGCAGAACTATACGTCCCCGACAAAGGGGCGTGCGGCACAGAATGCCGGGGCCGGAGGCGGAAACGCACGCCGACTTGGAATTGATCCGGCGTTCGATCAAAAAGTGATGACAGCTTTGATGTCGGATGATATAATTGATCC
>CAKSWA010000073.1 GCA_934511165.1 uncultured Oscillospiraceae bacterium
GCATCACCTGTGAGGTTCATGCGACCGTTTCCGGCACCGTTCTCTCGCTCGATCCGATGCCGGAGCTCTTCGGCAACGATCTGCCGGTCATCCGCATTGAGAACGACGGAAAGATGGAGGCCGATCCTACGCTTGCCCCGCGCACGGCGGAGGATCTCGCCGCGTTCGTGGAAGATTTGCACGAGAGCGGCATTGTCGGTCTCGGCGGCGCGGCGTTCCCGGTGGACGGCAAGTTCTCCGCCGCGCTGCGCAGCCCCGTGAAGACCATGCTCATCAACGGCGCGGAGTGCGAGCCCTACGTCACGAGCGACAACCGCATGATGCTCGACCACGGCGACGAAGTCCGCCGCGGTGTGGAGCTTCTCAAGCAGTACATCAAGCCGGAAAACTTCGTTCTCGCGATCGAGAACAATAAGCCGAACGCCATTGCCGCGATGAAGGAGCTCTTCGCCGACGATCCCACCGTGAGCATCATTGAGCTCGAAAGCTCCTACCCGCAGGGCGCCAAGCAGATGATTCTCTATAACGCCCTCGGCAAGGTCGTTTACGCCGGTCAGCGTCTCGCGACGCTCGGCGTTATCATCATCAACGTCTCCACGCTCGCCAAGCTCGCCAAGTTTATGGACACCGGCATGCCGCTCGTCGACCGCATCGTCACGATCGACGGCTCCGCGGTCAAGGAGCCGAAAAACCTGCTCGTCCCCATCGGCACGCCGTACCGTTATCTGGTCGAGGCCGCGGGCGGACTCAAGTGCGAAGCGGGCCGCGTTGTAAACGGCGGACCGATGATGGGTCACGCCGTCCCCTCGCTCGACTACCCGGTGCTCAAGACAACCGGCAGCGTGCTGGTGTTCTCAGAGGCGGACAGCGTCATCCGCGAGCCCTCGCCGTGCATCCATTGCGGCCGCTGCGTATCGCACTGCCCGATGAACCTGAACCCCACCGCGTTCTCCGAATCTCTCGAAGAAGAAAACGCCGACAAGCGCGCGCTGCTGCTCGATAACTACCACGTGAACTTCTGCATTGAGTGCGGCAGCTGCAGCTATGTCTGCCCGGCGCACCGCCCGCTCGTGGAGCACAACCGCGAAGCGAAGAAATTCCTCAGAAAATACAAAGCCGACCACAAGGAAGGAGGGAATAAATAATGGATAAACGGTTTGCCACTCCCTCTTCCCCGTTCACCCATTGCGGCGCGAGCACGCAACGCATCATGCTCGACGTGATCATCGCTCTGCTGCCCGCCACGGTCGCCGCGATCGTGATCTTCGGCGCTCCGGCGCTCGTGCCGATCCTCTCGTGTGTGATTGCCGCTGTTCTTTCCGAGTTTCTCTTCAACGTGATCACGCACCGCAAGCAGTCCATCGGCGATCTCAGCGCCGTTGTGACGGGCCTGCTGCTCGGTCTCAATCTCAGCACCAACGTGCCGGTATGGCAGTGCGTGCTCGGCAGCGTGTTTGCGATCGTGTTCGTCAAGTGCCTGTTCGGCGGTCTTGGCCACAACTTTGCGAACCCTGCCATCACCGCACGCGTGTTCCTGCTCGTCTCGTTCGCGCAGGTTGCCGGCGGCGCAATGCCGAAGGGCGTCGATCTCGTAACGAGCGCCACCCCGCTCGAAGTCCTCAAGACCGGCGGCGAGGGTCTCCCCTCCCTGCTGGATATGTTCCTCGGCGTGCGCGGCGGCGCGGTCGGCGAAACGTGCGTTATCGCGCTGCTCATCGGCTTTGCGTATCTCGTCATCCGCCGCGTGATCCGCTGGTACGTTCCGGCGATCTTCGTCGGCAGCGTGTTTGTTCTCTACTTCGTCACGACCGGCAGCGCCGTTACCGCGCTCTACCAGATCATGGCAGGCGGCCTGTTCCTCGGCGCGATCTTCATGGCGACCGACTACCAGACCTCGCCGATCAACAACAAGGGTAAGGCGTTCTTTGCGCTCGGCTGCGGCATTCTGACATTCGTGATCCGCGAATACTGCGCGTATCCGGAGGGCGTGTCGCTCTCCATCCTCGTGATGAACATTCTTGCTCCGATGATCGAAAAATGGACGGCGGCTACGCCGCTCGGATTGGGAGGGCCGAAAAATGCAAACTAAAGGCAGCTTTCTCCGCTCGGCTCTGACGCTGATCATTCTCTTCCTCGTGTTCGCCCTTCTGCTCACCGGTCTCAACACCTGGGCCGGCCCGATTATCGAGCAGGGCGAGGCATCCCAGGCAGTCGGGCCGCTTCTGGAAGTGCTCCCCGGCGCGCAGGGCTTTGATCTAATCTACAGCAACGACGGCTCCGCCGGAAGCGAGCTCGTCGATATCCCGGAATCCGTGGAGAGCATTTACTCCGAGACCTCCGGCCTTGGCTACGCGATGCTGCTCACCACCTCGCAGGGCTACACAAAGCAGCCGATGGAGATCGCTCTGGGCATCGACGCCGAGGGTAAGATCGCCGGGGCGCAGGTTCTCGTCTATCCCGAAACCAAGGACATGGGCGTGGATACGTATCCGCAGACCTACGTCGGTCAGGATTCCACGCTTGCGGACGTGAGCCTCGTCGCGGGTGTTACCTACTCCTCCAAGGCGTTCCATGACGCCATTCTCGACGGCTTCACCGCTCTTACGGCGAACGGGCTTGTCAGCGCTGGCGTCAAGGGTGACGACCAACTGCTCACCGAGCTGATTGCCACCGTCTTCCCCGGCATCATGAACAGCGAAGGTGCGATGCAGGGCGAGGAGACCGATACCGGTATCGACGGCGTGACCGCCGCTTACAAAGCGCCGAACGGCGCGGGCTTCGCGTTTATCGCGAATGTGGACGGCGCGGGCGTGCTCGCTATTGCGAACACCACTGGCAGCGTCTGTGTTTACGATACGGACGGCAACGTTGTGACCGATTCCTACGCCGATTTCGCTGAGACCGCCGCCGCGTATGCGCGCGACAACGGCGATCTCTACACGGACGACGATATCTCCAAGCTCAGCGCTTACTACTCCAAGGACGCGGATTACGCGGTGCTCGGTCTGGACGGCGTATACAACACCGTGACCGCCGCTTACACCGTGACGGAAAACGCCGAAACGCTTTACGCTTTCGTCTCCCGTCCCTATGGCTACAGCAACATGCCGATGGCCGTCTACTATGTCCTTAACGCCGACGGCGAAATCGTCATGATGAACGCCAAAGAGTTCATTCTTGAGAAGGAATACTTCTCCAAGTACACGCTCGACGCGCCAAGCTATAAGGAAGGCTTCGTCGGTCTGACCGGCGAAACCATGACGGACGACGTAGCGTTCATCTCCGGCGCAACGGTGACGACGAACGCCGTCAAGGTTGCGACGCGCGACGTGTTCGACGCCTTTGCCACTCTGAAAGAAAACGGAGGACTTGGCAATGAATGAGAAGAAAATGACTGTGAACCCGATGTGGATACTGTTTCTCGGCGCGTGTCCCGCGCTGGGCGCGACCGGCTCGCTCCAGAGCGCCGTTGCCATGGGCGTTGCGGTATTCGCCGTGATGCTCCTCACCGCACTCGTGATGGCGCTGCTGCGCCGCATTCTCCCGCAGCGCGCGGTGCTCGCTGCAACGGTTCTCACGGCGGCGCTGTTCGTTTCCGCCGCGCAGCTCGTGCTGCACGCGATGCTGCCGTCCGTTTACAAAATGCTCGGCGTGTATCTCGCCGTGGCCGCCGTCAACCTGCTGGTATTCAGCCGCAGCGCCGATAACGCCTCCGGCGGTTGGTTCGGCAAAGTTCTCGTGACCGGCATTGAGTTCCTCGTGGTGATCGCCGTCGTCGCGCTGCTGCGTGAGCTTCTCGGTCTCGGCACCGTCTGGGGACAGGAGATCGCGTTCTTCAAGGCGCACGCTGTGGCCTCGATCCAGAAGCCCATGGGCGGCTTCCTGGTGTACGCCATCGTTGCGGCGATCGTCAATGCTCTCTTCCCTGCTGCGTGCGCCGCAGAGGAAGAGCCCGGCTTTGCCGGTGTCGCCGCCGGTACGGCAGAAGGAGGTAACGAGTAATGACGTTCAAAACTCTCGTCGGTATCGTGCTCGGCGCGATGCTCGCCAACAACTACGCACTTGAGAAGTTCCTCGGTGTGGCTCCCCTGCTCGGCTGGTCCGCGCAGGAGAAGAAGATCACCGCGCTCGGCTCGTCCGTGACCATCGCCATGGTGCTCACGGCCCTGATCGCCGGTCTCGTGCAGACCTACGTTCTGGACGCGCTGTCTTTTGGTTATCTGCAAACGCTCGTCTTTGCCGCGATTGTTCTCATCGTTGTCTATGTGATGAACGCCGTTGCGAAGGCCGCCTTCAAAAAGAGCTTCGGCATCTACTTCCCTGTCATCGCGCTCAACAGTGCGGTGCTCGGCCTTGCGGTAAATAACGCGGCCGACGCTCTCTCCCTCGGCGAGAGCATCCTCACGGCGCTCGGCGCGGGTCTCGGCTTCTGGCTCGCTCTCGCGGCGTTTGCCGCCGTCCGCACGAAGATCCGCGAGCGCTATGTTCCGAAGGCGTGGCGCGGCCTGCCGATCTACCTGCTGACCGCTGCGATTCTCTCCATGGCGTTGCTGGCGTTCTGATCCCATTGCAAACGAAACCACCCTCCGATCCACGGTGAACAGGACCAGTAAAAACGGACAATAGACAAAACACCCCCTGATGTAGGAAAATAGAACTACATCAGGGGG
>CAKSWA010000074.1 GCA_934511165.1 uncultured Oscillospiraceae bacterium
AAGCTGTTCCATGTCATTATCGACATTCTGGAAGATCTTTCTCTCGATCTCGCGGACACGAAGGACGCGCTGGTCGACCTGACCGACGGCGTGGAAGAGATCAGCGACGATCTCGCCGAGCTCGAAAACGAGTTTTATGAGAGCCCCTGCTCCTGCTGCGGCAGCGACGATGAGGACGAAGAGTATGACGACGAGGACGAGGACGAGGACGACACCGTCTTCTACTCCGTGGAGTGCCCCGGCTGCGGCTTTAAGCTGACCGTGGACGAGGACACGCTCGACGCGGGCTCCTTTGAGTGCCCGGAGTGCGGCGAAGTCATCGACTTTGAAAACGCCGCCGTCGAGGAAGTCGTTTTCGATGACGAAGACGACGAGGACGAAAAAGACTGAATCTATCATTATGCAAGCGAAAAGCCGGAGATCTCTCTCCGGCTTTTTTTACAATTCGCACTTATCCGCAAATAAACAGCAAGAGAGGAAACGACGATGAAAAAGCGGCTTTCCCTGTTTTTTGCTCTGATACTGATCCTCTCGGTCCTCCCGGTGTATGCCGCAGCGGACGGAGAAGCGCCCTCCCCGGTGGAGGAGGCGCTGCGTCTCGCCATCAAAAACGGCGGGGAGGAATATACGCTCTCTGACGATCTGACGCTCTCCGCCGATCTCACGCTCGCGCCAAGGCTGCGCCTGACCGTGGCGAAGGGCTGCACGCTGACGATCCCGGACGGCGTCACGCTCACGGTAAGCGGCGGTCTCGACATTCACGGCAGCGTCGTTGTTGCCGACGGAGGAAAGCTGCTGAGCACCACCGTGATAAATGCCCGCGGCGAATTTCTTCTCAACTGCGTACAGATTTTTGACGGCGGATCGCTCACTGTGGATGACGGCGGCGAGATGGAAAGCGATCAGAGCGATGTGATCGTATATATCGGCGGGACATTCTGCGTGAACGGCATGTTCACGCAAACTACAGAGCCGATTGCAGAAACGGATTACCGCCCCAGGGTTTACTGTAAATTGCCCTATTACACGGCGGAGTACGATCTGCCCGGCGTCCCCCCGGAGTACGTGGGGCTAGTGTACGATGCTTTTAATGAGGACGCGCTTCTCTCCGCCCTGTCGATAGCGGAGGCCGTCCCCAATCTGGTGCACATCCAGACAGGGCTTGTCACAATGACACTCTATTCCGACACGCTGATCGGCAAAAATGTGGTACTTTCCCTCTTTGACGGCGTCAACATCGTCGTAGCGCCGGGTGCTGTGCTTACGAACCGCGGCTCCATTGAGGCGCGCTCGCAGGGTGTTGAGCTGATCGCCGAGCCCGGCGCCGAGATACGAAATTACGGCACGATGGACTTTTACTCCGGTCAGGGCAGTAAGACCGTACTCGAGGACGGCGCTGTGTTCTGGAACGTCGAACCGGAGGCCTCCGAGATCGAACAGATGAACGCCCCCAGCGCCATGGCCACCGGCGGCGAGCAGCACCGGCTGTTCCTCGGTTCGGATCCGGACGGCACCACATACATAAACGTGAAGTCGGCGGAAGAGCTGGCGATCGCGCTCGAGACCGGCGCGGACACCGTCCGGGTCGGCGGCGAGATCGTCTGCGGGCAGGACGTCACCGTGCCGGAGGACGTCTGGCTCTGGATACAAAAGGACGGCGCACTGACGGTTGCGGAAGGATACCGGCTCACGAACAACGGCACCGTCCGCGTTGACGGCTCGCTGACCGTCGAGGGTGACTACGCCGGGGAGACCGTATCTGCGGGCAAATCCGCCGTCATTACGCCCGATTCGGTGCCGCGGGTGACGGAGGCTGCCGCGAAGCGGGTCATGCCGGGGCCGTTCATCGATGGGCCGGATTCGCTGGAGACCGAAGAGTGGGGCGTTTACAGCGTCTGCGCTTATGCAGAAAACGGCGAACCGCTTTACGTATCAGACACGGAGTGGGATCTCATTTTTGTAACGGATGCTCCCCAAGACATGGCGTTCTATCACGATACCGGGGAGCTGTACGCCGGAACTTCCCCCGGGGAGATCACCCTTCAGGCGATTACGGAGTACGGGACCTGCGAGAAAACGGTCACGGTCGTTACGAGCAAAAAAGGATCTTCCGAAGCGCCGTTCACGCCGGAACCGTTCATCGATGGGCCGGATTTTCTGGAAGCCGGGGGCGGGTGCGGTTACAGCGTCTGCGCTTATGACGAAAACGGCCAGAAGTTCTACCTGGACGCGGAATGGAGTATCGTTGAGACCGATATCGCGGACGCGGCGATCGATGCCGGGACCGGGCTTTTGGACACCGGCTTCTCTCCCGGAAAAATCGTCCTGCGCGCGACCACGATATACGGATACGGGACCTTTGAGAAGACGGTTACGGTCGGTCCGTATGAAGGGCTGGTAATTCCAGTTTGGGCCGCGGTGCTCGTGCTGCTTGCTCTCCTTGCGGCGATCGTGTTCGCCGTTGTGCGCATCGTCATCGCCGTCCGGCGCAGGAAGAAACGCAAGTCCTAATCAAACGCAAAAAAGTTGTCAACGGGAACAGTCCCCGTTGACAACTTTTTTGCGTTATGCGGCGAGATGCCGGACGAGCCTGGCGAGCGTTCCGGCGTTCGTGTAGTAATCGTAGATTTTCTGCACGCGCTGCCGCGCGGCGTCATCCCAGCACACGTCGCCTCGCTGCGCGCAGAGCGTTTCCGCGTGGGTCTGCACGTCCGTATAGAAGTATGCCGAGAGCTCATAGCAGACGTACCGTTCATCCTCGTACACGCGCCGCTCTTCGGCCTCCGCGAGCGGCATGAGCTGGCCGTGGACGAAGAGGTAGTCCGCGTTTTCGATGTCCTCGCGGAAATACGTGAACAGGTACACGACCGGGATGGGCGCGCCGCCGTCCGTATCGCCCGCGCGCTGCGCCACGAGCGCGGAGAGGACGAGCGCTTCCTCGCCCGGCGCGCCGCCCACCGGCAGGCCGTAGGCATCGAGCGTCGTATAGTTTTCACCTGTGAGAAGATGCTGCATGTCCGCCGGCGCGGCGCTATCAAATATGACGCCATCCTCCGCATCGCCGATGACGAGATCGGACGGGGCGGGACGCGCCACGCGCTCGCCGAGCGGCGCGAGCAGCTCGGCGCACGTGGCGTAGTATTCCGCGTTGTGGGCGCGGCGCTGCGCAACGTCGCCGGACATTGCAAAATATGGCCGCAGCGTTTCCTCCACGCGGGGCGTGAGTTCCGCGTCCGTCTCCGCGGGGGCGGGCGGCGCGGCGGCCGGCTCCGGCGTTTCCTCCGGTGCGGTTTCCGCCGTCTCGCCGGTCTCCTCCGGCGCGGCGGCGCGGATGAAGCACATCCAGTCCTGCCCGAACACGAAATTGCTGTTCGTCAGCAGGAGATAGTACCCGCCCTGCGCAAGCGGTTCGTCCAGCGCCGCGAGATCGTAGGCATCCGAGAGATCGAGCGTCATCACGCCCTCGGTATGCGGCGCGAACGCCGTATTCGTAAAGCGCACGGCGGCGCCGCGCTTCGGTGCGATCTCCTCGCCGGTTTCCCAGCGCATAAGGCGTACCTGCTCCTGGAATTTGAGCTCCTTATCCGAGCGGTTTTCCACCTGCACCGACACGATGCCATCCCCCTCGTACTCCGCGCCGAGCGCGAGATCGTCCCCGGCAAGCGGCGAGAAGAGATCGGCGGCGAGCGCCGTCACGGTGAGGAGCGCCGCAAGCACCGCCGCGGCCAGCGCGAACGGGACGATATGCGCAGCGCGCCGTTTTCGGAGCGGCACGCCGGTCTTTTCGGTAAATAAACTTTGGATATTTCGGTAATTTTCCTCGCTGAATGAGCGCATATTACTCTCCTTCCGCGCCGGACACGCTCGCGCGCAGCCGCCGCTTTGTCTGATACAGGCGGTTGTCCACCTGCTTTTTATCCAGGCCGAGCGCCGCGGCGATCTCGCGCGGCTTCTGCCCGAAATAGTACCGCCGGAGCAATATCTCCCGATCCGGCTCTCCGAGCGCGTTCACCGCCGCCCGGAGAGCTGCCCGCCGTTCCCCGGCGAGCAGCGTCTCCGGCACGCCCAGCGGATCGGCAAGCTCGATCTCTTCAAGCGATACGGCGCGGCAGCGCATAAGCTCCCGGGCGCGGTCGAGAGCGCGCGAACGCGCCACGACCGAAAGCCACGTCTTGAGCGAGCCGCGGCAGGGATCGAACTTCTCCGGATGCTCCCACAAATATACGAACGCATCGGCCGCGGCCTCTTCGGCGTCCTGCTCGGCGCCGATGCCGCGAAGCGCGGCGGCCGCCACGGCATAGAGATGCCGGGAATAGCGCGCGATCACGTCGGCAATGGCGCGCTCCGAGCGCGCGGCGAGCGCCGCGGCGATCTTTTCGTCTGTCAAGGACTTCACCTCGTTTTCTCTTTTGACCGGTCTATTATACAGTACGGAGAAAGAGACGGAAATACTTAAAAAGGTGTCCGCGGGGACGGATCCCCGCGGACACCTTTGAGCGTGTCAAAGAAGTATTTTTGACACGCTCTCAAACGAGACCCACTGCGTTGGGCTCTCGTTTGAAAAGGCTGCGGCTCGCCGCAGCG
>CAKSWA010000075.1 GCA_934511165.1 uncultured Oscillospiraceae bacterium
GTCGCCGGAGAAAATGATTGATACTCTATTTGCGCCTGCGGGCGCAAACTCTGCGAGGCTTTTTTGACAGTCTGAAACGGCAGCTCCATTTTCGGAGCTGCCGTGTGCCTCATCCTTCCAATTTTCCGGTTGCGCAATACGCGGCGGGATGGTACTATAAAAATACCATAGAAAAAAGGAGTACAGCCATGTACGAAAACCATATTGCCGATATCTCCCTTGCGCCGGAGGGAGAAAAGAAGATCCGCTGGGTGGCGGGACATATGCCAGTGCTCGCCGCGATCGCGGAGGATTTCCGTAAGACAAAGCCTTTTGCCGGGCTGCGCGTGACGCTCTCGGTGCATCTCGAGGCGAAAACCGCCTGGCTCTGCCGCGTGATGGAAATGGGCGGCGCGGAAATGCACGTCACGGGCAGCAACCCTCTCTCCACGCAGGACGACGTGGCTGCGGCACTCGCCGCGGGCGGAATGCACGTCTGCGCCGTCCACGGCGCGACCGGCGAGCAGTACCAGAGTGCGATCGATGCCGTGCTCGAAACTGCGCCCAACATCATCATCGATGACGGCGGCGATCTCGTTCACCGGATGCACACCAAGTACCCGGAACTCATAGCGCAGGTCATCGGCGGCTGTGAGGAGACGACGACCGGCATTCTGCGTCTTCTGGCGATGGACCGCGCCGGGGAGCTGCGCTTCCCGATGATGCTCGTCAACGACGCCGACTGCAAGCACCTCTTTGATAACCGCTACGGCACCGGCCAGAGCGTCTGGGACGGCATCATGCGCACGACGAATCTCATCGTTGCGGGCAAGGAGGTCGTGGTCTGCGGCTACGGCTGGTGCGGCAAGGGTGTGGCGATGCGCGCGCATGGCCTTGGCGCGCGGGTTATCGTCACGGAAGTCGACCCCGTGCGCGCCATCGAGGCACACATGGACGGCTTCACCGTCCTCCCGATGGATGAGGCGGCCAAGCGCGGCGACATTTTTGTTACCGTCACGGGCTGCGACGATGTGATTTCCGCGCGTCACTTCCCCATGATGAAGGACGGCGCGATCCTTTCCAACGCCGGCCACTTCGACGTGGAGGTCAATGTGGCGGCGCTGCGTGAAATGGCCGTGGAGCACTACGAGGCGCGCCATAACATCGAGGGCTATGTCCTCCCGAACGGCAAAACGCTCTTCGTGATTGCGGAGGGGCGGCTTGTGAATCTCGCCTCCGGCGACGGCCACCCGGCGGAGATTATGGATATGAGCTTCGCGGTGCAGGCCATGAGCGCCAAATATCTCGCCGACCACCGCGCGGAGCTTCATCCCGGCGTCATCCGCGTCCCGCATGAGATCGACGATGCCATCGCCCGCAAAAAGCTCTCCACGCTCGGCATCACCATTGACACCCTCACCGAAGCGCAGAAGGCATACCTCGGAATTTAAAATTATGTTAACCAAAGCACCCCGGACGTTTTATCGTCCGGGGTGCTTTGGTGCTGATCTCGCCTTCAGTCAGCGCCCTCGTCTGAAGGCACTTTTTTCACTACCTCCCTCTGACGAGGGAGGTGGCAAAAGCAGAGCTTTTGACGGAGGGAGAGACGGATTTGCAGGCACTTTATGCTATGCAAGTTTACATAATTTTAAGCTTACGGCACTTGGCGATCGCCTCGCGGTGCTTCTGCTGCGCGGCGAGAAGATACCAGCGCTTTGCTTCGTCCGTGCTCTTCTCGACGCCCTCGCCGTTTTCATAGAGCGTGGCGAGATTGTACTGCCCGTCGCGGTCGCCGTGCTCGGCGGCGCGCTGCGTCCAGTAAAACGCCTGGGCGAGGTTCTTCTCCACACCGAGACCGCGGTAGTAGAAGTATCCAACCTGGCATTCCGCGAGAGGGTATCCCTTTTCCGCAAGCTCCAGATGACCGGCGAAGCACTTGTCGTATTGCTCGGTTTCCCAGTATTTTTCGATCAGCTCATCGCACCGGTCCAGCTCGGGACATGGCTTATAGTAGCTTGATGCCATGTGCCCACCGCCTTACTGGAACAGGGGAATGAGCCCGACGACGAGGATCACAAGAATCAGGAGGGGGAGAATATACCGGAAGTAGACCTTGAACTTCGCGGACATTTTGATGCCCTTGCCTTTGTTGCATTCGGCAAGGTACTTGTCGAAGCCCCAGCCGTTCTTGCTCACGCAGAACAGCAGATAGATGAGCGAGCCGATCGGCAGCAGCAGGGAGCTGACGAGGAAGTCCTCAAAGTCAAGGATATCCTTGCCGGGCATCGGATGGAAGCCGCTCCAGACGTTGTAGCCGAGAACGCACGGGATGCTGGCGATGAAGAGCACCGCGCCGACGATGCCGACGGATTTTTTGCGGCTCCAGCCCCAGTTGTCGCACGCGCTTGCGATCAGGTTTTCGAAGACCGCCGTTACGGTGGAGAAGCTCGCGAACGTCATGAAGAGGAAGAAGAGCGAGCCCCACACGCGCCCGCCGGGCATGTCGAGGAAGATTTTGGGCAGCGTCATGAAAATGAGCGCGGGGCCCTGATCCGGCTCCACGTTGTAGCTGAAGCAGGCGGGGAAGATGATGAGACCGGCCATGATCGCCACAAACGTGTCCAGCGCGCAGATACGCACGGATTCGCCGGTGAGCGTGCGGTCGTCGTGCATGTAGCTGCCGAAGATTTCCATGGCGGCGATGCCGAGACTGAGCGTAAAGAACGCCTGATTCATGGCGTTGGTGATCACGTTAAAAATGCCGACGGAGCGGATGGTGTCGAGATTCGGGCGAAGGTAGAAGTCGATGCCCTTTGCCGCGCCGGGGAGCGTCATGCTGTGCACAGCGAGCACAACAATGAGCACCAGGAGGCATACCATCATGATCTTCGTGACCTTTTCGAGCCCCTTCTGCACGCCGCCGGAGCACACGAGCAGACCGCCAGCCACGGTGATCGCCATGAAAATGCCCATTTCCATGGGATTGGCAAGCATGTTGGCAAACACACTGTCAGACGTTTCCGCTGTCACGGTCGTAAACGCGCCGGAGATGAACTTGAAGAAGTAGGCGAGCATCCAGCCGGAGACGGTCGTGTAATACATCATCAGCAGCAGGCAGCCTATGACGCACGCCCAGCCGTGCCAATGCCATTTGCTCCCGGCGGGCTCAAGCGCCTTATAGCCGAGAACGGCGCTCTTCCGGCTTGCGCGGCCGACCGCCAGCTCCATCGTCATTACAGGGATTCCCATAATGATGAGGAACAGCAGGTAAAAGAGGACGAAATACCCGCCGCCGTTCTGCCCGGCGAGATACGGGAATTTCCAGACGTTTCCGATGCCGATGGCGCAACCGGCGCTCACAAGAATGAAGCCGATGCGTGAATTGAAGTTTTCTCTCTTCATTTCTTTTCCTCAACTCTCATGGTAAAGTGTAGAATATTGGCATCATACCACGTCAATCGATTTAAAGCAATAAAAGAAGGAAAAGATTTGCAGGTTTTTTCGGGGAGAACCGGAAAGTGCAGAACGTCAGACGGGATTTCTCGCCTGCGGGCGAGCCACCTCGGGCCGCCTTGCCGCGGATAGCATTTGCGGCATCTCGCACGCTTTGATGCCGCAAATGCTGCGGCTGCGGAGAAACCGGTCCGCCTTCTTCTGCCCCCGGCAGCGGCAGACCGCTTTCCCCTCGGTTCAAATCCCGTCGGGAAAGGCATGCAGCAAAAATGGATCCCCCTGTATAGCAGGGGGATCCATTTGAGACTGTCGATAAAGTAGTAAATTCTCCGCGACGGTAAGGAAGGGTGTGCGCGGGAAACCCAAGAGG
>CAKSWA010000076.1 GCA_934511165.1 uncultured Oscillospiraceae bacterium
TTCAAGAATCTTTCGAGCGTCACGACCGACGATACCGCCGCTGCCGCGGCGGCCGTCGGGTATCTGGCGGACATGGGGCATAAAAAAATCGCCGTCATCGGCGGCGAGCGTGAATACTCCGATACGGGCCGTCTGCGCTATGCGGGCGTGCTGCGCGCACTCACCGAGCGCGGCATGACATTCGACGCGGACCGGTATTATAAGATGGCGCACTACAGCTTTGACGAGGGCTATGAGGCCATGACGGAGCTTCTGCGCGATGCGCCGGAGATCACGGCGGTGTTTGCCATGGCGGACGTTATGGCCATCGGTGCGGCCCGCGCCATCCGCGATGCCGGGAAACGCATCCCGGAGGACATCTCCCTCATCGGTTTTGACGGACTGCCCATCTGCCGGTACTATGAGCCGCGGCTCTCCACCGTTACGCAGCAGGTTTCGTTTATGGCGGAGAAAAGCTACGCCGTGCTGCTCGATATGATCGAAAACGGCAGAGGGGCGCAGCATGTCCTCGCGCCGTATACACTCGAAAAAACGGACAGCATCCGCAAATACTAAGACACGAAAGAGGCGTTTGCCATGCGAGCAAGCGGAATTATTCTGCATATCACATCGCTCCCGTCACCGCACGGCGTCGGAACGCTGGGCAAAGAAGCGAGAGAATTTGCCGATTTCCTCCGCAGAGCCGGACAGAAATACTGGCAGATCCTGCCGCTTGGCCCGACCGGCTACGGCGATTCGCCGTACCAGACGGATTCGGCCTTCGCCGGGAATCCGTATCTCATCGATCTGGAACAGTTGATCGCCGACGGCCTCCTCACGCGCGAGGAGGTTGACGCCGTTTCCTTCGGCGATAATCCGGAGCAAACGGATTACGGCGCGCTCTACGCCGGACGGTTCGATCTTCTTCGCCGTGCCTGCGAGCGCGGCTGGGAGAAGGAGCGCGAGAGCGTCGAGGCGTTTTACCGTGAAAACGAAAGCTGGCTGCGCAATTACGCGCTTTACACCGCCGCCAAGCGCCACTTCGGCATGCGCCCGTGGATCGAGTGGGAGGACGAGGAGCTTCGGCTCCGCCGCAGCGAGGATGTGCTGCGCCGGTACGAGGAGCTTCTCGCGGACGATATCCGCTTCTGCGTATTCACGCAGTATCTGTTCTTCCGCCAATGGAACGCGCTGCGCGCGTACATCCGCGAGCAGGGCGTCCGCATCATCGGCGATGTGCCGATCTATGTTCCGCTTGACAGCGCGGACGTATGGGCGGAGGGCGAGTACTTCCAGCTCGACGATCAATGCCGTCCCACGGAGGTCGCGGGCGTCCCGCCCGACTACTTCACTGCCGACGGCCAGCTCTGGGGCAATCCGCTCTATGACTGGGATCGCATGCACGACGACGGCTACCGCTGGTGGATTCGCCGTCTGAGCGCTGCGGGCAAGCTCTACGATACCGTCCGCATCGACCATTTCCGCGGTCTGGAGAGCTATTGGGCGGTGCCCTACGGCGAGACGACCGCACGCAACGGCCATTGGCGCAAAGGCCCCGGCGAGAGCTTTATCGATGCGATCAAAACGGCGCTCCCCGGCCTTGATATCATCGCCGAGGATCTCGGCTTCATGACGCCGGAGGTCATCGCCCTGCGCGAGTATTCGGGCTTCCCCGGCATGAAGGTATTGCAGTTCGCATTCGACTCGCGCGAGCCGAGCGACTATCTGCCACACCGCTACCCGACAAACTGCATTTGCTACACCGGCACGCACGACAACGCCACGCTTGCCCAATGGCTGGGCGATGCGAAGGGCGACGATGTGGCCTACGCCAAGCAGTACCTCGGATTGAACGACGAGGAGGGGTACGTAAACGGCATCATCCGCGGCGGCATGAGCTCGGTGGCCGATCTCTTTGTCGCGCAGATGCAGGACTGGCTCGCCCTCAGCGGCGAGTCGCGCATGAACGTCCCCGGCGTCCTCGGCCACGGCAACTGGTGCTGGCGCATGCTGCCCGGCGTGCTCACCGATAAACTCACTGACCACATCGCCGCCATGACGGCCATGTACAGCCGGTAATATAGAACAAATGCCGCTCTCCGGCCTCATTCGGAGAGCGGTTTTTCATTTTTTCCCATATTCTTTGTAAGCTTTTTGCCCCGAATTGCGTCTATAAGGGTGAGTACTCAAGGGGCAGCCCCGTAAGAAAGAGGAAAGATCATGGAGGACAGCTTCATCGTAGACCTGTACTGGCGGCGCGACGAGCAGGCGATCGCCGAAACGGAGCGAAAGTACGGCAGCGCGTGCGAGAGCGTGGCGCGCCGGTTTCTCCCCACGGCGGAGGACGCCGAGGAGATCGTGCAGGACGCCTATCTCTCGCTCTGGAACACCATCCCGCCGCAGCGCCCAGCGCATCTCGGCGCGTATCTCTTCCGCACGGTGCGCAATGGCGCCTTTTCCCGCTTTCGCGCCGGCGCGGCGCAGAAACGCGGCGGCGGTGAGGCGGACGCAGCGCTCGACGAGCTTGCTGAGTGCGTCGCGGGGCGGGAGAATGTGGAGCGCACCGTGGAGGCGCGGGAGCTCGTGCGCGCGGTGAACGCTTTTCTCCATACGCTTTCCCGAAACGACCGGATCATTTTCACCGCCCGCTACTATCTCGCTCTTCCCGCCCCGGCGATCGCCGAAAGGCTCGGCTGCCGGGAGGGAAGGGTACATACCTCGCTTTGCCGCAGCCGGAAAAAGCTGCGCGACTATCTCATCAAGGAGGAATTGCTGTGAAAGCGCTGGATATTATGGAAGCGGCCGGCGGGATCGACGATGAAATTCTTATGGAGGTCACATCGGCTATGCAGGAAAAGAATACAGGAAAACCCCTTCGCGCGAAGCGGACGCTTCGCACCGTGCTGATCGCGGCGGCGCTCGTGCTCGTGCTCGCCGGGAGCGCCCTTGCCGCCGGGCGGCTTATCAACAGTCCCGCGCAGGCGGTCAAGGTCGCGCGGCAGGAAATTGCAAAAATGCAGGACATGGGCATTCTCTCTTCGGAGTACCGCTTTTTTGACGGCGAACCGGACTATCTCGGCGAAGCGCCGAACACGGGCGTGAGCGACTACTGGTTCGGGCGCATTTTCCCCCACAGCTACATTGTCCGCGGCGGAACCGCCGACGGGAAGTATTACATGAATCTTTTTGTTGACACAATGAGCGGAAAGATCGTTCACATCAGCACGGAGGCCAAGGCGGACGAGACGGACACGCCCATCCCCGGCGGCGATGTGACGGTGGAAACTGGCAACGGCACGGAGACATTCCATACGTACAATAACTATGACGACATCCTGCCGGACGGCATGACCGTGGACAAGTTCTGCACGCTGCTCGCGAAATACTGGGGCTTTTCCGGCTACCGCCTTGCACAGACGGACGACGCTATGTTCCACTATGCCCAGCTCAATCCGGGCGGCGGCGAGCTGCTGACGGACTTTGCCGGCGCGAACAGCTACCTGACCGTATACTTTGACGGCGATCAAAGCGGCACGCCGATGTACATCAGCCTTGACCGGTTCCCCGGACGGGTGAGTGTGCTCTTCGGCATGCTCCATCAGGTCGGCTGATGCGGTGATCGTTCCGTTCTTCTGCCTGCTCCTTTCGCTGTTTCTCCTCTTGATAGAGCTATAAAAATACCCCCGCTCTTCGGATCGTTTGAACTGCACCCCATTTGTTAGACAGTATGATATACTATCTAAGAAGTGGGGTGTTTTGCTATGCCAAAAGGAGT
>CAKSWA010000077.1 GCA_934511165.1 uncultured Oscillospiraceae bacterium
AGCATTTTCATCTGGAGAGTGAATCGCATGAGTACAGTTCGGAGAGGGGACATTTATTTCGCCGATTTGAGCCCCGTGGTAGGCAGCGAGCAGGGCGGCATGCGCCCGGTGCTGATCGTGCAGAACGACACCGGCAACCGTCACAGCCCTACCGTGATCGCCGCCGCTATTACCTCACAGACCGGCAAGGCGCGGCTGCCTACGCACATCGAGCTCACCGGCGCGAGCTGCGGCCTGACGCGCGACAGCGTCATATTGCTGGAGCAGATCCGCACGATCGATAAATCGCGCCTGCGCGAGCGTATGGGCAAGCTGCCCGACGCCGTGATGGACCGCGTGAACGGCGCGATTGCCGTGAGCTTCGGTCTCGGCGGAAGACCCGGCGGCACGCTGCCGCAATAAAAATCCATTTGTCCCGTCATAGAGCGAGCACCCCGTCCATATCCTATGGACGGGGTGTTTTTTCTTCAAACGAACCCCACTTCGTTGAGGGGTTCGTTTGAGGGGAGATGCGGCTCGCCGCAGCGCACTCGCTGCGCTCGCACGTTTGCGAGCCGAGAAGTATTTTCTCCGACGCGCATGTCACCGGAGAAAATGATTTCGACTTTCTTTGCTCCTGCGGGAGCAAACTCTGCGAGGCACAGAGGGAGCGTAAAATATGGATGGAGTGATAAAATGAGTGAGACGTATCCGGTTTTGATAAACGGGGAGAAAAAGGGGACGCTGGCCGTTTCGCGCGAGGGGCTGACGACGCGGTTTGACGCGAAGTGCGAGGACCCGGGGACGCTTGTGCGCCTGAGCGTGTACGGCGGCGGGCGGGAGGGGTATCTCGGCGTGATGACGCCGGAAAACGGCGTGCTGACGCTCCACCGGAAGCTGACGCGCGCCGCGCTTGCGGCGTTTCCGGTGGAGATCGAGTTCGCCGCCGAGGCCGGGCGCAAGACCGCCGCACCGGAACGAAGGCCGGAGGGCGGGCAGACGCCGGAGAAGAGGGCGGAGACCGCCCCGGCGCAGAATGCGCCCGCTCCGGCTGCGCTGAAGCCGAATGCGGCACCCGTGCAGGGCAATGCGCCGAGACCGCGTGAGCGCGCGGGCGATATCGTATGGCGCGACGCCGGGGACGGGAGCTTGTACACGGTGTATAAAAATCAGCCGTACCGCGCCATCCCCATGGCGGCCTGGGGACTGCCGACAGAGCGGATGGTGGAAAAGCGCGTGATCAACGGCGTGGAGTACGCCATTTTTGCTTTGAAAGACGGGCGGATTCTCTGACAGCATATTGCATTTTATGAGAAAAAATGCTATAAAAAGAAAAAACGAAAAGGCGGCGATTCTATGAAGATCATCACCATCAGCCGGCAGTACGGCGCAGGAGGACGCGAGATCGGTCTCGCGGTGGGGAAAGAGCTCGGCGTAACGCTTTATGACCGCGACATCATCGCCGCTACCGCCAAGGCGAGCAGCATCGATGCGGGCCAGATCGAGCGCGAGGGCGAGGAAATCTCCGCCACGGAGAGCATCCTGCGCAACATCACGCCCATTTCCTATGACCAGAAGGATTTTATTTACGAGACGCAGCGCAGCGTCATTCTCGATCTTGTCAAGCAGGGGCCGTGCGTCATTCTCGGCCGCTGCGCCGATGTCGTGCTGCACGACGCCGGGATCGAGACGCTGAATGTGTACATCTATTCCGACGAGGCGCACCGCGCGCAGCGTATCTCCGGCTATCTCGATACGACCGACACCGCCGAGATTGTCCGCGCCATGAAGAAAAAGGATCGCGCCCGCCGCAGCTACTACGAGCACTACACCGGCCAGCACTGGGGCGATTGCCACAACTATGACATTACGCTCAACAGCGGCTCTCTCGGCGTAGAGACGTGCGTGAAGCTCATTACCGAGGCTGCGCGGAAATAAGAAACTTCCCGTTAGCTGCGTCCTCATAAGAAAACACAGCCCCTTCGCCGAGCCTTTTCCGCCGGAACCGCGTTCCTTTTTCTTGCGTCGATTGACAAGGGCCCTTGTTAATCGACGCATGCAATGCACAAAGCATTGCCGCAAAAAAGCGCCTTGTTCCAACGAAAAATTCTTCGGCGAATGGCTGCAAACAGTTTTCCCACGCAGACAACGTCTGCGTGGGAAAATCTATGTTTTATTATTCGGACTCCGCTTCCCGGAGCCGCTGCGTTCCGGGGCGGAGTGCTTTGCAAAGGAGAAATCACCATGGCAAAGAATACGGATATCGCCCTGCGTGGGCAGACGATATACAGCGTGTATGTGCGCAACCACACGCCGGAGGGGACGTTCCGCGCCGTTATTCCCGATCTCGACCGCATCCGCGCGCTGGGAACGGATATTGTCTGGTTTCTGCCCATCCACCCCATCGGTGAGAAGGGCAAGAAGGGGAGTCTCGGCTGCCCCTACGCCAACCGCGATTACGGGACGGTCAACCCCGAGTACGGCACGCTCGACGATTTTAAGGCGCTCGTGGACGCCATCCACGCGCGCGGCATGAAGTGCATTATCGACGTGGTCTATAACCACACGTCGCCGGACGCGGTGTATGTCACCGAGCACCCGGAATTTTATTACCGGAAGCCGAACGGCAGCTTCGGCAACAAAACCGCCGACTGGACGGACGTCATCGATCTGGACTACTCCTGCGCCGCGCTCTGGGACGCGCAGATCGAGCATCTTTGCTACTGGGCGGGGATCGTGGACGGCTTCCGGTGCGACGTTGCCTCGCTCGTGCCGGTGGAGTTCTGGCGCAAGGCGCGCGAGGCCGTGGAGAAGGTGCATCCGGGGTGCCTGTGGCTGGCCGAGTCGGTGCATCGGAGCTTTGTTGTGTTCAACCGGCAGCAGGGCATCACCGCGGCGACGGACAACGAGCTTTATACGGCGTTTGATATCGAGTATGAGCACGACATCCGCGAGACGTTTGATAAGTACATCGCCGGAAAGCAGCCGCTCAGCGCGTGGATGGACATGCTCGCGTTCCAGGAGGCCATGTACCCGGAGAACTATGTGAAGCTGAGGTATATGGAAAACCACGACATGCCGCGGCTGGCCGGGCTCATTCCGGACGAGAGGGCGCGCCGGAACTTTACGGCGCTGCTGTACTTCCTCAAGGGAACGGTGCTGCTTTACGGCGGGCAGGAGTATTCCTGCGACCGGGTGCCGAGTCTCTTCGATAAGGACGTGTTCCCGCGCACGGGCAAGGACATCACGCCGATGCTGCAGAAGCTCAACGCCGTGCGGCAGGAGCATCTTTCGGTGGAGGACTGGTTCACTGCGGAAGCGGACGATGAAAACGACATCGCCGTCTGCCTGCGCGACGACGGGAAAAAGAAAAAGCTCGGCGTCTTCTCCCTGAAGGGGAAGAGCGCCGAGGTGGATGTGCCGGTACAGAATAGAGATTATGTAAACTTCATCACCGGCGATACCGTGACCGTACAGGGCGGGAAGCTGCGCTGCACCGGCGAGCCGGTCATGATTTCCGAGTGAAAAAGCCTTCCTCTTTGAGGAAGGCGAGACGGAAGGAGTAACTCCTGCGGCCGGGGGCTTACTCCGGGCGGAGCAAGCCCGCCCCTACGGGCGCAATTTGGATATTCTTGTAGGAGCGGGGCTTTGACGCCATATGAAGGCATTTCCGCCCGGCCGAACCGCGTGTGCCCTTGTCAAGAAAAACCTCCCTCATACATATGAGGGTGGTTTTTCTTGACAAAGCCTGGA
>CAKSWA010000078.1 GCA_934511165.1 uncultured Oscillospiraceae bacterium
CTGCGCCACTCCGCTTAAACTTCATATCGCCTACATAGGGGGCTTTTTGTGCTGTCCGCACAAACTGGAGCAGTTCACGGATTGGAGGGTGGTTTTTCTTGGCTTATAAGCAAAGCCCTCCGAATTGATCCGGAGGGCTTTGCTCAGCTTTTTCCGCTGCTTCTTTTTCGTATGATGTGCATGGCTGTCAATAGAACAGCAACGATCCCCGCCGTGACGCCAGCGTGGATGAGTATGCTCTGATACCACGGAGCGGACGCAAGAGCGTAGAGCCCTGGACGGGTGCGATAATCGATCCCCCGCGCAATGCTCATGCCGGCAAAAACGCCGATAAACGCCCACATAGCTGTCTTAAGAATGCCGTACAAACGATTCACGAACGGTCATCCTTTGTCGGGGAATTATTCGTCATCCCCATCATCACCGTCATCGCCGTCATCTTCGCTGTCCTCGCCGTCCTTCTGGAGAAGAACCTTGCGGACAAGGATGACGGCCACGGCGATCACCGCCACGGCCAGTACGCCGATGATGACAAGCAGCACCGTGTTCGTCTTTTTCACAGGCTTGGCCGGGGTCTCGTCCTCACTAACGTCGGAACCGGCGGGGATGGGCTGGATGGTCTCATAGCCGCAGACGGAGCAAACGCCCTTCTGCTCGCCGTCCTCGGTCGCGGTGGGGGCTTTCAGAACCGTCCACGTATAGGTGTGGAACGCCTCGTCACCGTGCTCACCGCAGGTGCATTGATGCCAATGGGAAATGTCGTTATGCTCCCAGACACTCGAAAAGCTGTGCGTGTGCGCCTTGGTGGCGGTGAACGTCACGGGGACGGTGTTGGAGTAATAGGGATCGGAGGCCGTGCCGTTACTGGTGAGCTGAACGCTCACGCGGTAATACGTCGTGCCCTCGGTCTGTTCGGGCTTATAGCTTGAGTTCGTTGCGCCGGGGATGGCCTTCATGGCGGCGGTGCTGTTCGTCGCGGCGCTGTACCACTGATAGGTGAGCGTGCCGCCGTCGCTGGATGTCGCCTGAATGGAGAGGACAAAGTTTGGGTTCTCATCAATCGCCATCGTGCCGCCGATGGGCTGTGTGATGATGCTGAGAGACGCCGCTTTCTTCGTCACCGTAATGCCCGCTGCGCCGGAGAGCGTCTCGCCGCCCTCGCTCTTGAAGAGGCAGGCGACCTTCCAGCCGTTCATGTCATAAGGGATGTTGCTGAGCGTGAGCGTTTCGCTGTCGCCGCCGGAAATGCTCAGCGACGGGAACACCGTGCGCGCGGCAGTATAGTCGTAGATCTGCGTGCCGTCAGCGCTGACGATGCGCCAGACGTAGCTCGTCGCGCCATCCGCGCGGGCAATGAAGATTGCGCGTCCGCCCTCGGTGACGGTTTCGCCGGTCGGATCCTTCGTTGTCACAGGCGCTGCGGGCTTGGCGTTCACGGTGATGTGGCAGAACGAGGTCGTAACCGCGCCGGCGTCGTTCAGGAACTGGCAGTAAATGTCCGCGCCGTTATATTCCATCGTGGCTGCAACGGAGAGAGAGGCCGTTGTCGCGCCGTCGATGGGCTTGGGGGCTTCCTCGCCCTTCTTATAATACCATTGGATGGCAGCCGCGCCGGTCGCCCCGGCGTTGAGCGCGATGGTGTCGCCCTCCGTCAGCGTCTGGCTCGTGGTGCTCACATCCTGCGTGAGCGCGGGCTTGGAGATCACGGTGATGGTGCAGACGGAAGACTGCGTCGTCCCGGCCGAGTTCTGCACGAAGCAGTAAAACGCCGCGCCGTTGATCGAGGCGTCCACCGCGGCGATTTGGTACGTATTGGAGGTCTGCCCCTCTACGGGCGTATCGCCCTCGGGATGGACACGGTACCATTGATAGGAAAGCTCGCCGCCCGTCGCCTCCACGGTGAGGGTGAGCGTCTGTCCTTCGATTATGGTGAGCGTCGCGGGCACGTCCGTATTGATGACAGGGGCGTCATCTGCAAGCGCCGTCGTACCGAGCGCCGCAAACAGAAGCGCCGCCATCAAAACGGCAAAGAGTCGCTTTGAAACAAGTTTACGCATAGTGTATTCTCCTCCCCCGCGCCTCACGGCGCAGGATGAATAATCCGGTTTTGCTTTCTTTGTCTATTAGACGTGAGAAAGCGGCAAAAAGTTTTCGGAAACCTTAAAAAATGTCCCGAAGCGTCATTGTAACGTTTCGGGGCACCTTTGTCAATATGTGTTTGCTTCCAATGCTTTTGCGTTTCAGCCGAGCTGGCGGAGCGATTCCTCGAGGTTTGCGATCAGCGCTTCGAGCGTTTCGGCGCGCTCGCGCTCGGTGGCAACGACGTTGGCCGGGGCGCGGGAGACGAAGCTCTCGTTGGAGAGCTTGCGGCGCTGGTTTTCGAGGAAGCCGCGGTTTTTCGCGAGTTCCTTTTCCAGACGAGCACGCTCCTTGTCGAGATCGACAAGCTCGCTCATCGGCAGGAAGCAGCGCGCATCCTTCGTCACGACGCTGACCATTTTGTCCGCATCCGCCGGCACATCGTCGGAGACGATCACTTCTCCGGCATACGCCAGACGGCAGAGATAGTCGCGGCCGTTTTCAAAGGCTTCCTTGTCCTCGGTGACAATATAGAGATGCGGGCGCTTGGACGGCGGGACGTTCATCTCGCTGCGGCGGCTGCGGATGGCGCGGATGGCCTCCATGACCTTTTCAAAGCGCGCGCTCTCCGCCGGGAACGCCATATCCTCGCGATAGACGGGGTAGGGCTGGATCATGAGCGCTTCGCCCTCGTGCGGCAGCGCCTGATAAATCTCCTCGGTGATGAACGGCATGAACGGGTGGAGAAGCTTGAGCGTTTCTGTGAGCACGTAGAGCAGCACCTTCTGTGCCTGCACGCGGGCGGCTTCATCTTCGCCGGTCAGGCGGGCCTTGGTGAGCTCAATGTACCAGTCGCAGAAGCTGTCCCAGATGAAGTCATAGATCTTCTGCGCGGCGATGCCGAGCTCATACTTATCGAGATTTTCGCCGACCTCGCGCGCGAGATCGTTGAACCGGGAGAGGATCCACTTATCCTCCAGCTCCAGCGTTTCGGGCAGCTCGTTTTTGTCGATGGTGAGATTCATCATCACGAAGCGGGAGGCGTTCCAGAGCTTGTTGGCAAAGTTGCGCATCGCCTCGCAGCGCTCCGGGAAGAAGCGCATGTCGTTTCCGGGCGAGTTGCCGGTGATGATGTTGAAGCGGAGCGCATCCGCGCCGTAAGTGTTGATGACCTCGATGGGATCGACGCCGTTTCCGGCGGACTTGGACATTTTTTTGCCCTGCGGATCGCGGATGAGGCCGTGGATGAGCACGGTGTGGAACGGGATCTTCTTCATATGCTCGCAGCCGGAGAAGATCATGCGGGCGACCCAGAAGAAAATGATATCGTAGCCCGTGACGAGCACGTCCGTTGGGTAGAAGTAGTCCAAATCCTCGGTCTTGTCCGGCCAGCCGAGCGTGGAGAACGGCCAGAGCGCGCTGGAGAACCAGGTATCGAGCACGTCGCTCTCGCGGCGGATGTTCTTGGAGTGGCACGCCTCGCACTCGCAGGCGTCGGTGCGGGAAACGGTCATATGGCCGCAGTCGCCGCAGTACCACACGGGGATCTGATGGCCCCACCAGAGCTGGCGGGAGATGCACCA
>CAKSWA010000079.1 GCA_934511165.1 uncultured Oscillospiraceae bacterium
TCAAGTTTATCAGTCTGTTTAATCATATCATATGGCTTCAATGTACGGCAAGAACAATCCCGGCAGACATTACTGCCAGGACTGATGCTGTTTTATGGACATCTACATTTCAATCGGAGATTTTTTTATTCCTTGTTTTCTCTATCCTCTTTTGCATTTCGCTTCACACCGGACTGGGCGATACTGCCGCCGTTTGTGAGGTCTTTCCCGTCGAGCAGAAGGAGCTTTTCGGCAAACACCCGCGTAAAACCGCCCATGATCGCCGAGAGCATGATGAGATCCTCGGCATGCTCGGTTGTGATCTCCGCGCTCTCCTCGTGGTTGAGGATTGGTCCCGCCGTCAGGCGGATCTGCTGGATGAAGTACTGCGCCGCCTGCTGGTGGCGGGAGGCATAGGCGGTGTAGATGTGCTCCACCTCTTCTTCCGAAAGCCCCATCGGGATGATCTTCTGGATGAGCGCAATGCTCAGCGACTGCTTGAGCGTCAAAATGATGATGAGGTACGCGATATGCACGCGGTAGTACCGGCGCTTCACCGGTTCCGGCATGACCTTGATGCGGACATAGTTGTTGATCGTCGCCGCCGTAATGAACTGCTCGTCCTTGAGCTCCGGCGGGAGATAGTCCAGATATTCGCGCAGCAGCACCGTGACCTGCTCCATATACAGCCCTAAATTGGGGATTTCTTCCCAGCGCGGGAGCCGAAAATCGTCCAGATACTTCTCCCAACGGCGCAGCTTTCCTGCCACAAGCGCATTATCGTATGCCATTTTCATCACCTCGCAGACAGGATTATACCACATCCCGCCGATTTTACAAGCAGTAATTGCGTCTTTTCCCATTGACTTAATTTTGTTCTTGATTTATAATAATATCAAATATTAGGTACATGGAGGGCAAATATCTTGTCTTTTGCTATCCTTACTGATACATCCGCCAACCTGCCGACGCCGCTTCTCCAGAAACACGGCATCACCGTAGCGCCGTTTTCGTATTCCTATGACGATGCGGAGCATATGTGTCTCGATACCGAGTCGTTTGACGGCGCGGCGTACTACGGGGCCATGCGCAAGGGTACGGTCGTGATGACCTCGCTTGTGAATCCCGACCGGTTCATCTCCGCGGCGCGCCCGCTGCTTGCTGCCGGGGAAGACATTCTCTTCGTCGGCATGTCGTCCGGTATCAGCGGCTCGTTCGGCTCGGCCAAGCTCGCCGCCGACGATCTGCGCGAGGAGTTTCCCGGGCGGGACATTCAGCTCGTCGATACGCTTGGTGCCTCGCTCGGCGAGGGCATTCTTGTGCTGCGCGCCATCGAGATGCGCGAGAGCGGCGCAACGCTTTCCGAAACGGCAGCGGCGCTGCGCGATATGCGCTGGAGGATGTACCAGATTTTCACCGTAGACGATATCATGTACCTGCGCCGCACCGGGCGGCTCTCCAACGCCAAGGCGATCGTCGCTTCGGTGCTGCACATCAAGCCCGTGCTCAAGGGCAACGAGGAGGGCGCGATCGTCGCCGTGGACAAGATCCGCGGCCGCCGCAAGTCCATTGATGCGCTCGTGGAGCGCTACCGCAAATACGTTGTTGCGCCCGAAACGCAGGTTGTGGGCATCGCCCACGCCGACTGCGCGGAGGACGCGGAATATCTCGCCTCGGCGCTGCGCATCGTTGCGCCGCCGAAGGAGATCATGACCGTGATGTATGAGCCCGTAACCGGCTCGCACGTCGGCCCCGGCGCGCTGGCGCTCTTTTTCCTCGGCGACGAGAACGTCCGATCGAAATAAATTGCTGTATATAAAAAGGAGAGATGAAACCATGAACGACTTTGTGATCTACACCGATTCCGCGTGCGACATCCCGCCGGAGCTGCTGAAGGAGTGGGGCGTGCCGTACTCCTGGCTGACCTACGTGTTCGACGGCGACGCACGCCAGTACTCGAACTACGAGCTCCCCTTCCCCGAATTTTACGAGAAGATGCGCAAGGGCAGCGTTGCGCGCACGAGCGCCGTGAACGCGGACGCCTTTCTGCAGGGCTTTGAGCCGATCCTTCAGGACGGCAAGGACATTCTGTACATCGGCTTTTCCTCCGGCCTGAGCGGTACATATCACGCCGGGTGCATCGCCGCGCAGGAGCTGCGCGAAAAGTACCCCGAGCGCGACATCCGCTGCGTCGATACGTTCGGCGCGTCCGGCGGCTTCGGGCTGCTGCTCTACATGGCCGTGCAGAAAAAGCGCGAGGGCGGCACGATCGAAGAATGCGAAAAGGTCGTGCTCGACAACCGCTTCCACCTCTGCCACTGGTTCACGGTGGACGATCTTGTGTATCTCAAGCGCGGCGGGCGCATCAGCGCCGCCACGGCGTTCGTCGGCAACGCGCTCGGCTTCAAGCCCGTGCTGCACATGGACGACGCCGGTCATCTCATCAACATGTTCAAGGTCCGCGGCCGCAAGGCCTCTCTCAACGCGATGGCCGACAAATACGGTGAGCTTGCTCTTGACAAATCCGGCGGAACGGTGTTTATTTCTCACGGAGACTGCCGCGCGGACGCCGACACGCTCGCCGCGATCCTCAAGGAGCGCTACGACGCTTCCGTCAAGGAGATCGTGGTCGTTGGCCCGGTCATCGGCGCGCACTCCGGCCCCGGCACGCTCGCGCTGTTCTTCCTCGGCGAGCACCGGTAAATCGCTGCAGAAAGGAAATTTCCCATGATCGACTACCGCTACGATACCCAGCTCCTCATTGAAGGCACCGGCCTTGACGAGGACGCCATCAACGACTACTTCCGCGCCAACTTCAAGGGCGACTGCCTGCTCGCCGTCGGCGACGATGAGCTCATCAAAATTCACTACCACACCAACGAGCCCTGGAAGGTGCTCGAATACTGCGCCTCGCTCGGCGAAATCTTCGACATTGTCGTCGAGGACATGGACCGCCAGGCGCGCGGTCTCAACGGCTGACGTTTAAATTACCAAAATACCCCCGCTTTTCGGAATGAAGTGACCCCAAAAAGTTAGACAATATTCTGAAGTAAAAATTGTTCAAGCAGCCGAAAGGGCTTGCTGTCTGTGAATTGCAGGCGGCAAGCCCTTTAGCTTTGCCTTGATCCTGCGGTTGTTGTAGTAATCTAGATATTCGATCAGTTCCAGTTTGAAGTGTTCCATGGAGCGGAACTCCTGCAAATACAGCAGCTCACTTTTGAGCAGCCCGAAGAAATTTTCTATCACAGCATTGTCCAGACAGTTTCCCTTGCGGCTCATGCTCTGGCGAACACCTTTCTCCCGGAGCATCTGTTGGTATTGTTTGTGTTGGTACTGCCAGCCCTGGTCAGAATG
>CAKSWA010000080.1 GCA_934511165.1 uncultured Oscillospiraceae bacterium
GCCGGTTACTACTATGATATCCACACCATGGACGGGCGCAAGGCGTCCGACTGCGTCAAGTGCGGCAAATGCGAGCATGTCTGCCCGCAGCATCTGCCCATCCGAAAGCTGCTGGAGGATGTGGCGAAGGAGTTTGAAACCAAAGAATGATTGAGACCTATCTCCCCCGCCCGGACGAGCTGTGGTTCCGGCAGAAGATGCTCGCGGACGAGGCCACGATGGCTTATAACCGCGGTTGGGGCGGCACAATCGATTTCCCGGAGGAAAAATGGCCGGGCTGGTACGACCGCTGGGTCGCGCACCCGGAGGGGCGGTATTACCGCTATCTCCGCGAGAGCGTTTCCGGCGATTTTGTCGGGGAGATCGCGTACCACTTTGACGGGGAAAAGCACCTTGCGGATGTGATCGTGTACGCGCCATACCGCCGCCGCGGCTATGGCGCGGCGGGGCTTTCCCTGCTGTGCGCCGCAGCGAAAGAAAACGGCGTCGATACGCTCTATGACGATATTGCCGCGGACAATCCGTCCGCCGCGCTCTTCCTCCGCGCGGGCTTTACGGTCGACTACCGGACGGATAAGGTCGTCATGGTGAAAAAAGTTTTCACGGAATAATCCCAAAAAGCCTGTGCCCGCGGAGGCTTCTCCGCGGGCACAGGCTTTTTGATCTTGATCAGCCGTTGCGCGAGCACTTTTCGGCGTCGATGGCAAGCACCACCATGAGCGCGCACAGCGCGTCCCTCGCGTCCGGCACATCGATGGTGTAGGTATCCGTCCAATGGAGGAGCTCCTTGGATATGCACGCAACGGTGCGTCCCGCTGCGTCCTCGATCGTGTAGTCCCACTCCAGAAAGCTGCCCTGCACGCGCCAGCCGTTGAAATCCAGCGCAAATGCGGGGCGAAAGAGCGTGAGCTCCTTGCGTATCTCGCCAACGTACCGTTCGCCGATGTACAGCTCAAACTTCGGCAGGAACGTCAGCACGCGCTCCTTCACAGTGGCGATGTGCCGTCCCTGCGGATCAAGAATGTGCAGGCAATGCCCCCACGCAAGCTTTCCCTCGACGGTGAAGGCCACCGCGCCGGTGGCGGTATCGTAGATATCGTAGCTATCGAACCACGAGAAAAACCGCTGCTTGAAATAGAGCTTCATACGGTAACTCCTCTTCGCATTTTCTGGATACAGTTTACCGCAAAAGCCCTTTTTTGTCCACACCCGCGCCGGACGAGTTTGCCACGGAGGAGAGATTGAGCGCGGCAAGGAGCACGACGAGCGCCGCGCCGAACGCAAAGGGAAGCACGCCGCGCCGGAGAGAGCCCATCACGGCGCGCTGCTCGGCGACCACAAGCGGCAGCGACGCGATCACGAAGCCGAGGAAGAGCGAGCTCAGCTTATAAATGCCGGTCGTAAATGCCGAAGCGAGCGCCGTTACGGCGAGTGCCATGCCCGCGACCCAGCCGAGGCCAAGCTTCAAAAGATAGAAAAGCGCGCGCTTTTTCTCACTCCATGCGCCGTGGACAAGCGCGTCGAGCGCGCCGACAAACCGGTCATAAAACCCCGGCAGGAACGCGATCGTCCCGCCGGAAACGCCGGGGACGCTGTCCGCGAGCGCCATGGCAAAGCCGCCAAAAATTGTATAAGCAAGAGAATTCATACTACCGTCTCCTATGGAAAAAATGACATCGTCCGATACTCTTTCGGACGATGCCATTTTCGTATATCGGGTTAAAACGGAAATAAAAAAGAGTTAAAGCGTTTTTAAACGGCGTCGCGGTAATTGGGCGCGCAGATCTGCTGCACCGTAACGGCGCGGGTATGGTCGATGTGCGTCCACTCCGGCGTTACAAAGAGCGACTGTACCACGATCGGCACATACGTGAGCATGAATACCGGGAATGTGAACACATAGGCGATCTTCTTCCACACGGCGCAATGGATGCTGCGCCACTCCGTTGCGGTCGTGATCGCGCCGAGGACGAAGAGCGTGAGATAGAGATTCATCACCGTTTGCAGCGCCGATATGGCAAGCACGTCCCACTCATGGTAATGGAATACATTGATCGCTGCCGCGCCAAGGTTTACCACGATGCTCAGCCCCGTGAGCACCGCGGCGGGCATGATGCTCATTGCCATATCGTAGCAGGAGAAGCTGCCGCGGAACATGCCGGAGAGAAGCTTTCCGCCGTATTTGCGGAACACCTGCAGATACCCGCGCGACCAGCGCAGGCGCTGTGCCCAGGACTGCTTGAAGCGGACAGGCTGCTCATCGTAGAGCACGGCCTCCGGGCAGTAGCCGACGCGGCGGCCCGCCGTCACGTTCTCGATGGTAAACTCGATATCCTCGGTCAGCAGGTGGAAAGGCCAGCCGCCGCCCTGCTCTTCGAGCACGGTGCGCGAGAAGAGAAAGCCCGTGCCGGACACGCCGCAGCTTGAGCCGATGCGCGATCTCGCGCCGTTCAGATAGCGCGACTCACGCAGGAACCAGAGGCCGTAGCCCGCAGAGATCCAGTTGTCGCCGTAGTTTTTCGAGTCGCGGTAGCAGGTGACGATGTCCTTGCCCTCGGAGAACGTCTCGTTCATATGCGAGACGAAATCGCGGTCGAGCACGTTGTCCGCATCGAGGACGATGTAGCCGTCAAAGTCGTTGTGCGCGTGGCGCTCCATCTCTCGCAGGAGGAAGTCCAGCGCGTAGCCCTTGCCGCGGAGCGAGGCGTTGTGCCGCTCATAGACCTCCGCGCCGTGGGCGCGCGCCGTCTCGGCGGTTTTGTCACGGCAGTTGTCGGCCACAACGAAAACTTTCAGAAACCGTTCGGGGTAGCTCTGCGCGGCGATACTGTCCAGAAGATTACCGATGACTGCCTCCTCGTTGCACGCGGCGATGAGGATTGCGAAGCGGTGCAGCGGCACTTCCTGCGCCCGCCGCCTGCGCGGCAGCCACGACACGGGTATGTACAGAAACTGATACATATAGCAGGCGAAAAACAGGCACATCAGGATATAGTTTATCATTTTTACGGTTTGCATGGCGGTTTCTCCTTTCCCTGTGATGCCAAGAATATCACGCACCGCAGAGCAAAAGCCATTAAGGGGTCTTTAAGGTTTGTTTAAAACGGAAAGAGCGGAGTTTTCTCCGCCCTTCCAAAAATTTTATGCGCTCACGATGTTGTAGTACGCCTTTGCCGTCAGCCGGTAGACGATCGTATAAAGCAGCGCGAATACGCCGAAGCTCACGAGCGTCGTGGTAACGAAGAGACCGACGTTGTAAAGCGAGAACAGCTCGAGCAGCCGCCGGATCATCGGGAAGGCGAAAGCAAGGTGCACGCCCGCCAGCAGCAG
>CAKSWA010000081.1 GCA_934511165.1 uncultured Oscillospiraceae bacterium
CAGCCAGAGGAAAAAACGGTAAAGAAAAACCGCTGTTGCATGGTTTGTTGGCTTCCATGTAGCAGCGGTTTGTGCTGGGATTATTCAGTTGAAATTTGAATATTGCATAATATCCTATTTCTGCAAAATTACTTTTTCTCCTTCGCCGCATGGCTCCTGAAATGCGTGATAATGATGTTCCAATAGTTCATCTGTTATCACAAACGGTGAATTGGCATTTAAGACCTGATTCCTTTTATATAGTCTTTTTTGCAAAAGCTCCTTACTGGCTTTCATATAGACAAGCTCCGTTTCAGCGCCTGCTTTTTGAATCAGTTCTTTATAAACATTCCGATTTTCCTTACTCCAGAAACTAAAATCAATCACAACATCTTTTCCCTGCTGAATCAGGGATAGCAGCTTTTTTTGAAGCGCAGCTTCCACCTGCTCTGACAATTTTTCATATTGTTCTTCCGGATAATCAATTCCCTTTCTTCCATAAAGTTTCCACATTTCTTCGTCAATGGAAAGTCGGATATATCCTTCCTGTTCTTTCTTCTTGGCGTAAGTAGTCTTTCCAGAACCACATACGCCACACATCATAATAACCTTGCTCATAAACCCCCTTTTTCTTTTTCCGAAACGGCATCTGTCAATTTGCACTACAAAGCAGAAAGTTCTTCAATCGCTTTATCTAAAAAAATCATACCGTCCAGATGTTCCAGCTCATGGCAGAAGCATTTTGCCATTTCATCTTCTCCGTCAACTATAATTTCCTCTCCATATTCATTGAGTGCCTGAATCGTGACCTTTTGCGGACGGATTGTTTTTACAAAACGGTTCGGGAAACTAAGGCATCCCTCAACACATTCCTGCACACCGCTTTGGCTTATCATTTGCGGATTTACAAGTTTTAATCGTGTATCGTTAAAATCAATGACAACCAACCGTTTCAAAATGCCAACCTGATTTGCAGCCAGTGCAGCTCCATTTTCTGTTTCATGTAATGTATCAAGCATATCATCTAAGAGCTGCCTGATTTTATCATTAACTTCTAGGACAGCTTATGATCTCGGCCGTCATTATTGTGAAAACCTATTGGGAATTTCATGCAGAAACCGGGTGTTCATCCGCGCGGCGATGTGATACAATGAGTGCATCGAAATGAAACGGAGAACACCATGACGCGAATTCTCTTTGTCTGCCTGGGCAACATCTGCCGCAGCCCGATGGCGGAATATGTGATGAAGGATCTTGTATCAAAGGCCGGGCTTTCGGACGAGTTTTTCATTGCCTCCGCGGCGACGAGCCGCGAGGAGCTGGGAAATCCCGTTTACCCTCCGGCGCGGCGGAAGCTGGCCGAGCACGGCATTTCCTGCGCCGGTCACACTGCGCGGCAGATCGCGGCCAAAGATTATGTAAACTTCGATCTTATCATCGGCATGGATGAAGCGAATCTCCGCAGCATGCGCCGCGTGTTCTCCGGCGATCCGGAGGGGAAACTTTCCCTTCTGCTCGACCACGCCGGGCGCGGCGGGAACGTTGCCGATCCCTGGTACACCGACGATTTTGAAGCCACATGGCGCGATGTGAACGATGGCTGCCGCGCGCTGCTCCGCGAGCTGTGTTGATTTTTATGTTAATTGTTTTATGTTAACTTATTTATGTAAATAAAATTATGGCAACCTTCTATAGACCGAAAGGAGAAAGATTCACATGGTAAAATTCGGTACCGGCGGATGGCGCGCCATCATTGCCGACGGGTTTACGAAGGAGAACATCCGCCTGCTCACCGCGGGGCTGTGCGTGCTCATGGAAAAAGAAGGGCACGCCGGGGCGGAGATCTGCGTCGGCTATGACCGGCGGTTTCTCTCCAAGGAATCGGCGCATTGGGCGTGCGAGGTGCTCGCGGGCTATGGCTTCCGCCCCTACGTCATCAACCGTTCGAGCCCGACGCCGCTCATCATGTTCACCGTCAAGCGCCGGAACATGCCCTACGGCATGGCTGTGACGGCAAGCCACAACCCCGCTATTTATAACGGCATCAAGGTGTTCACCGAGGGCGGACGCGATGCCGACGCCGCCGTGACGCGCCGCATTGAGGCGGAGATCGAAAAGCTCTCCCCCGCAGACGTGAAGAGCATCGACTACGATACCGCGCTCGCCGAGGGGAAGATCATCGAGGATTACCCGATGAACGAGTATCTCGACAGCATTCTCTCCGCCGTGAACGTGGACGCAATCAAAAAAGCCTCGCTGCGCATCGGCTTTGACCCGATGTACGGCGTGAGCTGGTCGAGCTTGAGCATGCTGCTCACAACGTGCCGGTGCGATCTTGAGGTCATCCACGACCGCCACGACACGCTCTTCGGCGGCAAGCTGCCCGCGCCGAACGTCGATACGCTAAAGCCGCTCGCCGCGCTCGTGCTTGACCGGCATTGCGATCTCGGCATTGCGACCGACGGCGACGCCGACCGTCTTGGCGTCATCGATAACGAGGGTCAGTTCATCCACCCGAACAAGCTGCTCGTGCTGCTCTACTACTATCTCGTAAAGTACCGCGGCTGGGAAGGGCCGTGCGTGCGCAATAACTCCACCTCATGCCTGCTCGACCGCGTCGCCGCGGGACTTGGGCAGAAGTGCTACGAAGTGCCCGTCGGCTTCAAGTGGGTCTCCGCGAAGATGAGCGAGACCGGCGCGATCATCGGCGGCGAGTCGTCCGGCGGCATGGCCGTGCGCGGCCACATCTCCGGCAAGGACGGCATTTACGCCGCGGCGCTGCTCGTGGAAATGCTCGCCGTTACAGGCAAATCCGTCTCCGAGCTCTTCGCCGAGATCACCGCGCAGTACGGCAATCCCTGCTGGGCGGAGGCCGACTTCCGCATGACACCGGAGCGCAAGGCGGAGCTTCAGAATGTGCTCTTCGAGGAAAAGAAGGTACCGGAGTTCGGCACGGCCATCGACCACGTCAGTCTGGAGGACGGCTGCAAGGTGTATTTCCAGGACGGCAGCTGGGTCATCTGCCGCTTCTCCGGCACGGAGCCGCTGCTCCGCATGGCCGCCGAGGCGGACGACCAGGCCGCCGCGGATGGATACATCAAGGCGTTCCGCGATATGCTTGAACTTTAACCCCTCAGTCACGGCGCTGCGCGCCGCGCCAGCTCCCCTAAAAGGGGAGGCAAGATGATTTTCCGAAGACCCACTTGGCTCCCCTCGATAGGGGAGCTGGACAGGTTATCATGTGAAGTGCAACACCCCCGGAGAAAAGGGGCGGTAGTGCGAAAAAAAGAAAGACA
>CAKSWA010000082.1 GCA_934511165.1 uncultured Oscillospiraceae bacterium
AGAAGAACGCCCTGCCGTTTATCACCGGCACCATCTGCGCGCACCGCTGCCAGGGCAAGTGCTCGCGCAACTTCTACGAAGAATCCGTCCACATCCGCGAGACGAAGCTTCTTGCCGCGGAAGAGGGCTACAGCGCGCTCATGGCGTCGCTCCGTATGCCCGAGCCGGTCGAGGACAAGAAGGTCGCCATCGTCGGCGGCGGCCCGACCGGTATCGCCGCGGCGTACTTCCTCGGCCGCGAGGGTGTGCCCACCACGATCTTTGAGCGCGAGCGCAAGCTCGGTGGCGTGCCGCGCTATGTCATCCCCGCCTTCCGCATCAGCGACGAAGCCATCGACAAGGACATTGAGCTCATGGAGCGCTACGGCGTTGAAGTGAAGCTTGGCAAGCCCGCCCCCTCCGTTGGTGAGCTCAAGAAAATGGGCTATACGCACATCTTAATGGCCACCGGCGCATGGAAGCCCGGCAAGCTCGACATTGAGGGCAATGTGCAGGGCGTGATCGAATGGATGAAGAAGATGAAAAAGCAGGTCAAGCCCTGCCTGCACGGCAATGTCGTTGTCGTCGGCGCGGGCAACACCGCGATGGACGCCGCGCGCGTTGCAAAGCGCATGGGCGCGCATGCGACCATCCTCTATCGCCGCACGAAGAAATTCATGCCCGCCGACGAACACGAGTTACAGCTCGCCATCGCGGACGGCGTCGAATTTGTCGAGCTGGCCGCGCCCGTCAAGCAGAGCCGCGGTAAGCTCCTGTGCGATAAGATGATCCTCGGCGAGCCGGATGAGAGCGGCCGCCGCAGCCCCGTCAAATCCGGCGAGCAGTTCACCATTCCCTGCGACATGGTCATCTCCGCCGTCGGCGAGCAGGTCGACGCTGAGCTGATGGCCGCAAACGGCATTGAGATGGAGCGTAAGGGCCCTGCGTTCGAGACGAACATCCCCGGCGTGTACTGTGCGGGCGACGCGCACCGTGGCCCCGCCACCGTAGTCGAGGGCATTGCCGACGCCGCGCGCTTTGCCGAGATCGTCATCGGCCACCCTCACGTTTACGACATTCCCGCCGAGGCCGACGTGACCGAGTTCGACGCGCAGAGCAAGAAGGGCGTGCTCTCGATGGCAAGCAAATGCGTCTGCGACGGCGAGCGCTGCCTGCAATGCTCCACCGTATGCGAAAACTGCGTCGATTCCTGCCCCAACCGCGCGAACGTCGTCATCAAGATGGCGGACGGCTCGCATGAGATCGTCCACGTCGACAAGATGTGCAACGAGTGCGGCAACTGCACGCAGTTCTGCCCCTACGCAAGCGAACCCTGCCACGACAAGTTCACCCTCTTTGATACGCGCGGGGACATGGACGAGAGCGAGAACTACGGCGTGCTCTTCGAGGAGGACGACAAGATTCGCCTGCGCTACGAGGACGGTGTAAAGGAATATGACCTGGCATCCTGCGACAATGATCTCCCTGTCGAGCTGGAGGCGCTCATCCTCACCGTGCGCGATAAGTACAGCTATCTCTACCTGTAAGCAAAGCGAAAAACGAGGGAGCCGGGGCATCGCCCCGGCTCCCTCGTTCCTGTTGGAAGCAAAAAAGAGCGCTGCTTCAAGCAGCGCTCTTTTCGTTGTATTGTGCTTCGCCTTACTTCTCGATCAGGTTCAGCTGATAGATGATCTTGGCGATCTGCGCGCGGGTCAGGGACGCGGCAGGCTCGAAGGTGGTCTCGGTCATGCCGTTGATGACCTTCGCGTCGACGAGCGCCATGACGTAACCGTCGGTGCAGTCGGTGAACTTGCTCTCGGTCTTGGACTCGGCAAGCTTGTTGAGCTTGGCAGCGACCTGGCAGAACTCAAGGCGGGAGATGTCCTTCGCGCCGTCGAGGTCGGCGGCAACGAGGCCCAGCTCAGCAGCCTTGGCGATGGTGTTCTTGCTCCAGTCGGCGCCGGTGGCGTCCTCGGTCTTGAGATCGCCGTGGCTGACAAGCAGGAGCTTGAGCGCAGCCGCCCAGGACAGCTTTGCGTCGGGCGTGTAGGTGGTGGCGGAGGTGCCGTTGATGACGCCGCTCTCATAGAGATGGATCATCGGGTCAAAGTACCACGCCGTGGTCTTGACATCCTTGAAGGGGTTATAGATGGTGATACGGCCCTGGGGTGCGGCATACTGCTTGCCGATCACGCCCTTGAGCTCCTTGGAGACATACTCCATCACAGCCTCGTCCAGAGGGATACCGGTGTCGAACTGCGCGGTAGAGGCAGCGAAGGCATAGTAGGTGTCACCGCCGCCGGCAACAAAGTTATTGGTGACGACCGCATAGGTATCGTCCGCCTTGAAGGCCTTGCCGTTGATGCTGTCGATCACCACGCGGTTGATGCTCTTGGGGCCATAGTAGGTGGAGCCGGGATAGGTAGCGTCGTTCTTGTCATACGCCTTGCCGGTGTGCAGGGTGAAGTTGATGCCGGCAACCTGCGGGAAACCGCCGACGGGCAGGCTGTAGGTGGAAGCCTCGAGCGCTTCGAGCAGCTCTGCGCCGGTAACATAGATGACAGCGACCGTGTTGCCGAACGGCAGAACGGTGTTGATGTCCTTCTTGGTGACGTCGCCCGGCTTGATGGCAGCGCGGATGCCGCCGCCGTTGGTGATGGCGACCACATGGTCGGCATCGACGGTCAGGCCTTCCTTATTCTGCATGACCTTCCAGATCATTGCATCGGTGATGAGATCGCCGTTGTTGGTCTCGCTGTCGCGGTTGCCGTTGGGGGCCTTCGCGCCGTTGAGCGTAACCTCGCTCTTGGCAAACACAACGCCGTATTCCGCGTTCACGCGGTCAACGATCGTCTTTGCCGCAGCGGAAACGGCCGCGTCCTTGGCGGTGTCTTCCTTGATCTCGAAGAGGGAGTTGCTCTCGATCTTCTTGCTCGCATTGTCGATGACGATCACGCCGATGTTCTTGAACGCGGTGCCGGTGGACTGGATGGGCTCGCCCTTCTCGCCCTTGGTCATCACGGTATGGGAGTGGCCGTCAATGATGAAGTCGATGCCCTTGACGGCGGCATAGAGATCGGTAGAGCGGTAGGGAGCAGACTCGGCGTCAACACCCAGATGCGCAAGGCAGATGACAACGTCCGCATCCTTGAGGGCCGCGACCTGATCGGCGGCAGCCTTGGTGAAGGCGTCATCGGTCGCAAAGGTCAGGCCCTTGATGAGCGCGGGGTTGGCCTTGGTCTGGGTCTCGGGGGTCTCCATGCCGAAGAAG
>CAKSWA010000083.1 GCA_934511165.1 uncultured Oscillospiraceae bacterium
GTTGTCTTTCTTTTTTTCGCACTACCGCCCCTTTTCTCGGGGGTGTTGCACTTCACATGATAACCTGTCCAGCTCCCCTATTAGGGGAGCCAAGTGGGTTTGCTGTAATCTATCATGCCTCCCTTAAAAGGGGAGGTGGCAAAAACGAAGTTTTTGACGGAGGGGTTCTCCTTAGTTTGGGTACGTAATGTCGCCGATATGGCTCGCTCTCGGCTCCTGCACGCGGATGAAAAACCGGTTGCGGCCGATGATCGTATCGTCCATATCCACGCTGTAATCGATCTCGATCTCGCCGCCGTGCGCGCCGAGACGGTTGATGATGCGGCGGGTGTTCAGTCCCATCGTTGCCGAGCCGAACGGCGTTTCGTACAGGAAATAGCGCTTGCGCCCCTCTTCAAACTCCATGCGGGTGTTGAGCGTTCCCTCGCGCGAGAGCACAACGCCGCGCGGCTGAACGCGGAGCGAGGTTTTCGTCCCCTCCATGCCGGTGAGCTCGCTCTCCTGCCAGGTGAGCAGCGTTTCCTTCTCGTCCTGGCCGTACTGTCCGGCCGTGACGAGCTCCATGGCATCAGGGCCGTTCACGCCCTGCTGCACGCCGGTGACCGATATGATAACGTCTTTCATTCGCATGACATTCACTCCCGACACGCCGGTATCCCCGGCATTTGGTTTATAGATTATATGCGAAAACGTCTTCGATGACAAGCGAAAAATTGTATAGCAATTTCCCGGATTACTTGTTATAATATGATGTCAATGTATGTTCACAGAGAGGAGTGGATCGTAATGCAGCTTGAACTGACGGAAAAGGAATTCCGGCGGCTTCTGGACATGGTGTACATCGGGAACTGGATTCTCAATTCCTGCCGGGATGATGACCGGTTTGAGGACTATGACAATCTCGAGGAAAAGCTCTTTTCCCTCTGCCCGGAGCACGGGATGCGCGCGCTCGTTCAGCGCTGGCGCGGCCACTCGTATCCCTCCCGCGCGTACGAGGAAGGCGGCATCCATGAGGCGATTGCCGACTATGAGGACGCCGTTTTCTACGACATTCTGGCCGAGGAGCTCGCGCGGCGCGACATGAGCGCCGAGCAGATCAGCCAGGACGACGCGGAGGAGCTGAACGCGCGCATGGAAGAATACTTTGCCGAGTTTGAGAAGCACGGCATAGAGAATGTGAAGGTTGAAGCATGAAAACGGATATTCTGATCATCGGCGCCGGCCCCGCCGGCATATTCACCGCCCTGGAGCTGATCCGCAAGGGCTACAAGGGCCACATCACGCTCGTGGAAAAAGGCCAGAGCGTGGAAAAGCGCCATTGCCCCAAGGCCGAGACCGGCCGGTGCATGGACTGCAAGCCCTACTGCCACATCACGACCGGCTTTTCCGGCGCGGGCGCTTTCTCCGATGGCAAGCTTTCCCTCTCCTACGAGGTCGGCGGCGATCTGCCGACACTCGTCGGCGAGAAGCTTGCGCAGGAGACGATCGATTACGCCGACTCCATCTATCTGGAGTTCGGTGCGGACACCCACATCGAGGGCATCAGCGATCCCGATAAGGTGAAGGACATCCGCCGCCGCGCCATTCAGGCCGGACTCAAGCTTGTGGACTGTCCGATCCGCCACATGGGCACCGAGAAGGCGCAGGGCATCTATCTCGCCATCGAGCGCTATCTCGCCGCGAACGGCGTGGAACTGATCTTCGGCTGGGAATGCCTCGATCTCCGGCTCAAGGACGAGACCTGCCTCGGCGGCGTTATCTCCAACGGCAGGGAAGAGCGCGAGATTGAAGCTGGCCGCACGATCGTCGCCACCGGCCGCCGCGGCGCGGACTGGCTGGAAACGCTGTGCGCCGAGCACGGCATCGCCCACCAGCCCGGCACCGTCGATATCGGCGTGCGCGTTGAAGTGCGCAACGAGATCATGGAGACCGTCAACGAGGTGCTCTATGAGTCCAAGCTCATCGGCTACCCCGCGCCGTTCAAAAACAAGGTCCGCACGTTCTGCCAGAACCCCGGCGGCTTTGTTTCGCAGGAGAATTACGACAACGGTCTCGCCGTCGTGAACGGCCACTCGTTCAAGGAAGTGAAGAGCCCGAACACGAACCTCTCCATTCTCTGCTCGCACAACTTCTCTGTGCCGTTCAACCAGCCCATCAGCTACGCGCAGAAGGTCGGTGAGCTCACGAACATGCTCGCCAACGGCCACATCCTCGTGCAGCGCTACGGCGACATTCTCGACGGCAAGCGCACCTGGGAAAAGGAGCTCGCGCAGTCGAATGTCCGTCCGACGCTGCCCGACGCCGTCGCCGGCGATATCACCGCCGCGATGCCCTACCGCAGCATGACGAACATCATCAACTTCATCAAGGCCGTCGATCAGGTCGTGCCGGGCTTTGCCTCGTACGAAACGCTGCTCTACTCCCCCGAACTGAAGTTCTACTCCAACCGCGTGAAGATGGACGCCGATCTCAACACGAACATCCGCCGTCTCCATTGCCTCGGCGACTCGTCCGGCTGGACGCGCGGACTGATGATGGCCTCCGTCATGGGCGTGCTCATGGGCCGTGAGATCATCCGGCAGGAAAACATTTGATTAAATATCCCGCATAACTCCAGAATGCCGCAGAGCCAGACGGATGAAACTCATCCGTCTGGCTCATCTTTTTTCCAATACTATATACACAGGAGGCCGCCCATGCGGCAGGGAGTATTTTTTGATGACCTGGCAGAGCGGCCGGATCCAGCCGAACCAGGGACGCGATCACACAGCGAACCCCATTCGCCGCGGCTCCTTTGATCCGGTTTTTACAGCGTCTGCTGCTTGATGCCGCGAATGGCGCTGATGACCCAGTCCTGTGCCTGCTGCTGGATCACCGTGCCGCAGTACAGGCACCGCGCGCTCGCGTTCACGTCGAGCGGCGCGCCGCAGCCGGGGCAGGTAATGCGCTTCGTTTCGCCGCTCTCGGCGTTCGTCCGCGTGCCGGTCGGGCGCAGCAGATCCCATTCGTAGGTCATGAACTTTTCCTGATCGCGGCTGCCGCGGACGATCTGCTG
>CAKSWA010000084.1 GCA_934511165.1 uncultured Oscillospiraceae bacterium
CAAGTATGTGTACTGCATCCTCTGCGTTATCGCGCTGGTTGCAGGCGCGGCGCTCGGCGGCATCGGCTGATCGACCCAATCCAATAAAAACGCGCGTATCGGTTCTCCGGTACGCGCGTTTTTCTTGCTCTATGGGCAAAACCCTGCTACAATGAACCCCCGGACGGCGAAAACCGTCTAAAAGATATAAAAAAACATTTAGGAACGAAACGCCATGAAACAAAGCGACAATACAAACCGAACCCCCACCAACTGGGACGGCACGCCGCAGGAGGACTATTTCGCCGATTGGAACACCCCGCCGGAGGAATACCCTGCCGCGGGGCGGCACCTGTCCCCGGAGGCGCGGGAGAAATACTATGCCGAGCGCGATGCCTACTACGCCCGCCGGGACGCTTACTATGCGCAGCGCGACGCCTATTACGCGCAGCGTGAGCGTGAAGAGCAGCTGGCGGACGATGAAGACAGCGAAGACGAATACGACGAAGAATACGCCGATGAGGAAGCCGCACCCGAGTCGGAGGAAGAGGAGGATGTCTCCTATGCCCCCGAGGACGCGCCCGCCGCGCTGCCGGAGCCGGGCGGGAAGCCGAAAAAGAAAAAGCGCCGCCGGAAAGGGGGCTTTCTTCGCTTTCTCGTAACGGTCGTGCTGCTCGCGATCATCGCGGTGGTGCTCGTCGGCAAAGCGCCGGTGCGAAACCCGGATAATCTCGACCGTATTTCCGGCCGGAGCACGATCCTGCTCTGCGGCACGGATGAGGACGGCACGCGCACCGATACCATATTGCTTCTGACGCTCGACCGGAGCGAGGGAGGCATCCGCCTTCTGAGCATCCCGCGCGATACCTACGCGCCTGCCTACTATGTGCCGAAGATCAACTCGGCCTACGGCGCGGTCGGCGGCGGGGAAAAGGGCATGGAGCAGCTCATGGAGCAGGTGAAAAACGTTGTCGGCTTTATGCCGGACGCCTACGCTCTCGTTGATCTTACTGCCTTTGTGGAGGCGGTCGACCTGCTTGGCGGGCTGGACTTTGATGTGCCCATGGACATGGATTACGACGATCCCACGCAGGATCTCTACATTCATCTGCAAGCGGGGGAACAGCACCTCACCGGCGAGCAGCTTATGTGGGTCGTGCGCTTCCGCTCCGGCTATGCCAACGCCGACATCGGCCGTACGGAGGTGCAGCGCGCGGTGGTGAAAGCGGCCATGAAGCAGTGGATGCGCCCGCAGACGCTCGCCGCGCTGCCCGGCCTCTGGAAAATCTATCAGGAAAATCTCACGACCGACCTCTCGGCGCGAAATCTTGTCTGGATGGCGCGCGTTCTCCTGAAGGGCGTGGGCGGCGATATCGAGGCGAACGTCCTTCCCGGCTACGCCACCATGGTTGGCGACGCCTCGGTCTACATGATCGACACCTACGCCGCCTCGGCCATATTGCCGGACTATAGTCCCTATAAATGAGGCTTGCCTACGTGGTGCGGTAAAACCCCTCAGTCAGCCTGGCGGCTGCCAGCTCCCCTATTAGGGGAGCCAAGCTGGTTTACTGCAAACTTACTTGCCACCCCTCGTCAGGGGAGGTGGGTTTTGCCGAAGGCAAAAGCCGGAGGGGTTCCCCCTATGCAAATGCCAGCTCCCTCATTAGCTGCGTCCTCATAGGTTTTCTTATTCGGACTCCGCTTTCGAGGGAGCTGTTTTTATGCGTCGCGCAGAATGTCTGGCATCCTATGCCGAAAACTGTAGCGACAGAAATATAATTTGCAAAATAATTTATATAAAACTATTGACAAAAATTTTTCTTGTGCTATACTATGATCAAAAGGTCAAAATAGGTCAAAGGAGATGATTCCTTTTGAAGAAGACATTGTACAGCCTGATGCTCAACGAGGAAGTCGTCCGCGAGGTGGACGCGCTCGCGCACCGGCTGGGGACGAGCCGGTCGAATCTCATCAATCAGATCCTCGCCGAATATGTGAATTATACGACGCCGGAGCGCCGCATCAATGACATTTTCTCCGCACTCGAGCAGCTCATCAGCCCCTCGCGCGAGCTGGTGCCGTTTTTCTCACCGAACAGCAGCACCATGTCGCTTAAAAGCTCTTTGCAGTATAAATACCGCCCGACGGTCAAGTACGAGCTGGAGCTGCACGGCGGCGACGAGAACTCCATCGGCGAGCTGACGGTGCTCTTCCGCACGCAGTCCGAAGCGCTCATCCGCGCAATGACGGAATTTTTCCGTCTCTGGAAGCGCGTGGAGGACGCGCACCTGCCCGCCGGAACGGAGCGGCAGTACGCGCTCTACGACGGCAAGTTCGTCCGCTCCATTGCGCCGCCGACGAAGGACTGCACCGCCGACGAGCTGGCGCAGGCCATCAGCGAGTACATCCAGCTTTTTGACCGGCTGATGAAGGGCTACGTGAGCGGCGAGCTGGATGCGCGCGCCATCGAGCGCGAGTGGTTCACGGCCATGCGCAGCGCCTCAGTTCTTATCTAAACCTGTATACCATTTCTTTTCTTATTTTATTAAGGAGGGATTTTCATGAACGCTGAAAAATTCACCCAGAAAAGTCTGGACGCGGTCCGCACCGCCAAATCC
>CAKSWA010000085.1 GCA_934511165.1 uncultured Oscillospiraceae bacterium
TGGATCGGCTTCGTCGGTGCTGTCGTTGCCGGTCTCTTTGCTGTTCTTCAGGCAAAGAAAGTCATGGGCTATTCCGAGGGCACCGAAAAGATGCAGAAGCTTGCCGCTTCCATCCGTGAGGGTGCCAACGCTTATCTGAAGCGTCAGTACACCACCGTTCTCAAGGTCTTCGCCGTCGTGTTCGTGGTTCTGCTGGTGATTGCTTTTGCCTCCAACGGCAAAATGCTCTCCAAGTTTACCCCGTTCGCGTTCGTCACGGGTGGCATCTGGTCGATGCTCGCCGGTCTCGTCGGCATGAAGATCGCCACGAACTCCAACGCGCGTACCGCGCAGGCCGCCTCCGAGAGCCTCAACAAGGGTCTCCGCGTGGCGTTCTCCTCCGGTTCCGTTATGGGCTTCACCGTCGTCGGCCTCGGCATGCTGGATATCACCATCTGGTTCTTCCTGCTCCGCTACGCCTTCGGCATCGATGATCCCGTGCTGCTCGGCAACATCATGGTCATGAACGGCATGGGCGCTTCCTTCATGGCGCTCTTCGCCCGCGTCGGCGGCGGTATCTACACCAAGGCCGCGGACGTCGGCGCGGACCTTGTCGGCAAGGTCGAAGCCGGTATCCCCGAGGACGACCCGCGCAACCCCGCCACCATCGCCGATAACGTCGGTGACAACGTCGGCGACGTTGCCGGTATGGGCGCTGACCTGTACGAGTCCTATGTCGGCTCCATTCTCGCCACCTTCGCGCTGAGCGCCGTCGGCGGCTACGGCTTTGCCGGTATGCTGCTGCCCATGGCTCTCGCCGTTGTCGGCATCATCTGCTCCATCATCGGCTCCTTCCTCGTCAAGACGAAGGAAAACGCCTCTCAGCAGGCCCTGCTCAAGAGCCTCCGCACCGGCACCTACACCGCGGCCATTCTCGCCGCTGTGCTCGCCGCTCCCCTCTGCTACATCATTCTCGGCAACGCGGGCTGGGGCGTTTACGTCGCCATTCTCTGCGGTCTGATCGGCGGCTGCGCCATCGGCTACTTTACCGAGTATTACACCTCCGACACCTACAAGCCCACCCAGGAGCTCGCCGCGGCTTCCGAGACCGGCTCTGCCACGATCATCATCGGCGGCATCTCCCTCGGTCTCAAGTCCACGCTGACCTCCATTCTGATCGTTGCTGCCGCCGTCCTCATCAGCTACTTTGCTGCGGGCGGCTCCAAGACGATCGTTGACGGCGCCGGTCACTTCACCGAGGCCTTCAACAAGGGTCTGTACGGCATCGGCATCGCCGGCGTCGGCATGCTCTCCACGCTCGGCATCACTCTCGCGACCGACGCTTACGGTCCCGTGGCCGACAACGCCGGCGGCATCGCCGAGATGGCCGGTCTCCCCGAGGAAGTCCGTGAGCGCACCGATGCTCTCGACTCTCTCGGCAACACCACCGCCGCCACCGGCAAGGGCTTCGCGATCGGCTCTGCTTCTCTGACCGCTCTCGCGCTGCTCGTCTCCTACGTCAACATCGTGCAGGAAGGCACGGACGAGATCCTCAACTTCACGCTGACGAGCCCCACCGTTCTGGTCGGCCTCTTCATCGGCGCGATGCTCACGTTCGTGTTCTCCGCGTTCACCATGAGCGCTGTGCAGCGTGCGGCGCAGTCCATCGTTGTGGAAGTCCGCCGTCAGTTCAAGGAGATCCCCGGTATCATGGAATACAAGGCCGATCCTGACTACGCGCAGTGCGTCTCGCTCTGCACGCAGGGCGCTCTTCATGAGATGGTCGCTCCGGCTCTGCTCGCCATCATCGTGCCTCTGGCTACCGGCCTCATCCTCGGGCCCACCGGCGTTGTCGGTCTGCTCGGCGGTGTGTCCGTCACCGGCTTTGCGATGGCCGTGTTCATGTCCAACGCCGGCGGCGCCTGGGACAACGCGAAGAAGTATATCGAGGGCGGCCACCACGGCGGCAAGGGCAGCGAGCAGCACAAGGCTGCCGTTGTCGGCGACACCGTTGGCGACCCGTTCAAGGATACTTCCGGCCCGTCTCTGAACATTCTGATCAAGCTCTGCTCCACGGTTTCCATCGTGTTCTCCGGCCTGATCATCGCCTTCCACCTGATCTAAGCTTCAACGACAAACCCCTGCATGGTTCTTTGAACCATGCAGGGGTTTTTCCTTTCCTGCCATTAAAGACCCAGGGTATCCAGAAGTGCCTGAAGCTCTGAAGCGGACGAGGCGCAGGTCTTGATATCCTGTCCCGCCAGTTTCGAGGCCTCCGCGGCCGTGACGGTGAATGTCTCCTTCCCCGCTTCGGTCTCATACTTCCATGTGACGGTACCGAGGTTTTCGATCTCCGCGAGGAATACGCACGAGCATTTCTGCATCTCTTCTTTTATGCCCTTTTCCTTTTCCTGCGCGACGGGCTCCTCCAGAAGAAGCGTCCAGCCGTAGGGCTCGGCGTCCGTTTGCAGCTCGTTTGTGAAGCTGCCGACACGGTTTGAAACGCGGAGGAGCGAGGCAATATTGGCGTTCGCGCTCATATCGCCGACATAGGGGTTCTTCGCCTCGTAGAGCCTCGC
>CAKSWA010000086.1 GCA_934511165.1 uncultured Oscillospiraceae bacterium
TACTGGCTGCCGAGGTTCGAGGTGAGGATGATGATCGTGTTCTTGAAGTCTACGGTGCGGCCCTGCGAATCGGTGATGCGGCCATCGTCGAGAATTTGCAGCAGGATGTTGAACACATCCGGGTGCGCCTTTTCGATCTCGTCGAACAGCACAACGCTGTAGGGTTTGCGCCGCACGGCCTCGGTGAGCTGGCCGCCCTCGTCGTAGCCGACATATCCCGGAGGCGCGCCGATCAGACGCGAGACGGAGAACTTCTCCATATACTCGGTCATATCGATGCGCACGATGTTGTGCTCGTCGTCAAAGAGGCATTCGGCAAGGGACTTCGCAAGCTCGGTCTTGCCGACACCCGTGGGGCCGAGGAACAGGAAGCTGCCGATCGGGCGGTTCGGGTCGGCGATGCCGGCGCGGGAGCGGAGAATGGCCTCCGTGACCTTCTGCACAGCCTCATCCTGACCGACGACACGGCGGTGGAGATAATCATCCAGATGCAGGAGCTTTTCGCGCTCGCCCTCGACGAGGCGCGCCACAGGGATACCCGTCCAGCGCGCGACGATGGCGGCGATCTCCTCCTCGGTAACGGTGTCGTGCACCATGGAGTTCTGCTTCTTCTCCTCCGAGGCTTTCACGGCCTCGGCGAGCTTTTTCTCCAGCGCGGGCAGCTCGGAGTATTTGAGCCGGGCCGCCGTTTCATACTCGTAGCGCAGCTGCGCGTTTTCGATGTCCGCGTGGAGCTTTTCGATCTCGCCCTTGAGCTTTTTGACCTCGTCCACGCTGTTCTTTTCGCTTTCCCAGCGCGCCTTCATCTCATTGAACTTGTCCTTGAGATTGGCGAGCTCTTCGCGCAGCTTGGCGAGACGATCCTGGCTGAGCTGGTCGTCCTCTTTCTTGAGCGCCATTTCCTCGATTTCCAGCTGCATGATCTTGCGGCGGATACCGTCCAGTTCTTCGGGCATGGAGTCGATCTCCGTGCGGATCTGGGCGCACGCCTCGTCCACAAGGTCGATGGCCTTATCGGGGAGGAAACGGTCGGTGATATAGCGGTTGGAGAGCGTCGCCGCGGCGACAAGGGCGCTGTCGTGGATGCGCACGCCGTGGTAAACCTCGTAGCGCTCTTTCAAGCCGCGGAGGATGGAGATCGTGTCCTCGACCGTCGGCTCGTCCACCAGCACGGGCTGGAAGCGGCGTTCGAGCGCGGCGTCCTTTTCAATATACTTGCGGTACTCATCGAGCGTCGTTGCGCCGATGCAGTGCAGCTCGCCGCGGGCGAGCATCGGCTTCAGGAGGTTGCCGGCATCCATGCTGCCCTCGGTCTTGCCCGCGCCGACAATGGTGTGCAGCTCATCGATGAAGAGGATGATGCCGCCCTCGCTCTTGCGGACTTCCTCGAGCACGGCTTTGAGCCGTTCCTCAAATTCGCCGCGGTACTTTGCGCCAGCAATCAGCGCGCCCATATCGAGCGAGAAGATGGTCTTGTCCTTGAGTCCTTCGGGCACGTCGCCGCGCACAATGCGCTGCGCCAGTCCCTCGGCGATGGCCGTTTTGCCGACGCCCGGCTCACCGATGAGCACGGGGTTGTTCTTTGTCTTACGGGACAGGATGCGGATGACATTGCGGATCTCGTTATCGCGGCCGATCACGGGGTCAAGCTCGTTTTCGCGGGCGCGCTTGACGAGGTCGGTGCCATATTTGGCGAGAGCGTCGTAGGTGCTCTCCGGGTTATCGCCGGTCACGGGGCCGGTCTTGACCTTGGAAAGCGCCTCGGTGAAGGCGGCTTTCGTAATGCCGTGGTCAGAGAAAATGCGCTTGATGGCCGGCGTGGCGGCGGCGAAAATGCCGATCATCAAATGCTCGACGGAGATGTACTCATCGCCCATCGACTTGGCGGCCTTCTCGGCGGCGCTGATGGCGCGGTCGCACTCCGGGGAGAGATACACCTCGCTCACGTTGCCCACCTTCGGCAGCGCGGCAATGGCGGTATCAAGCTCGGAGAGGACGGCGTTGCAGTCCACCTTCATTTTGCCGAGCAGGGACGGGATCAGCCCGCCGTCCTGATCGACGAGAGCATAGAGAAGATGCTCGGGGGTGATATAGTTGTTGCGGTTTTCCTCCGCCATGGATTTGGCGGTGCGGACCGCGTCCAGACTTTTCTGGGTGAATTTTTCAGCGTTCATGAAAATCCCTCCTTAATAAA
>CAKSWA010000087.1 GCA_934511165.1 uncultured Oscillospiraceae bacterium
TGGAACTCGACGACCTGCATGACCTGGCCGTCCATTTCAAAGGTTACTCCGTTGCGAAAATCGCCTGCGGAAATCATGGGAAACTCCTCCTCGTATGTGAATATATTATTTGTACGCGGCATTTAGCGGAAATATTTTATACTATAGAGCGCCATATTGCAAGCATTTCTTGCGCCCGCGGCCGCCGAAGGGCGGTTTTTCTTTCGCTTCCAGATACCGGAACGCCGGTAAAGGTTGCATTTCCGATAGTTTTCCGCTATAATACCCCTGTTATGCCATACTCTCATGGGGGCTAAGTCAAGAATGAAAAAAATCCGCTTTGCAATATGCGCTCTTATCGCCGCGCTCGCGCTGGGGCTCGTCTCGCCCGCAGCCATGGCGATCGACGATCCGGGGATCGACACGACGTACGCCGCCGTGCTCCTCGCCGAGGACGGCGATCAGGAAACGGTCCTCTATACGAAGAATGCCGAGGAGCGGCTCTATCCCGCCTCGCTCACGAAAGTGATGACCGTCCTTCTCGCCGTGGAGGATATCGAGTCCGGCAAGATCGCGCTCTCCGACCCGGTCACGGCACAGCCGGGGTTTGATTTTGACATGATCGTCGGCGGCAGCAGCGTGTACATCATGCAGCAGGAGACGATGACGCTTGAAAGCCTTCTCTACTGCGCAATGGTTGCCTCGGCGAACGACGCCTGCAACGTGATCGCGCAGTACGTCAGCGGCTCGATCTCCGATTTCGTCGCGCGCATGAACGCCCGCGCCGCGGAGCTCGGCTGCACCAACACGAACTTCACGAACACCCACGGTCTGCCTGACGCGAACCATTATACCACCGCCTGGGACTTTTCGCGTATCGTGCGCGAGGCCGCCAAGCACGAGCTTTTCATGACGATCGCGAGCACCATCAACTACACCGTGCCGGACACGAACGTTTCCTCCGAGCGCGTTCTGGAGAGCACAAACTCGCTCGTCAACCCCACGAACCCTCTCTATCCGGGCGACTGGGGCTATGAATACGCCAAGGGTATCAAGACCGGCCACACGAACGACGCCGGATACTGTCTCGCCTCCAGCGCGGAAAAGGACGGCGTGAAGCTCCTTTCCGTTGTGCTCAAATCGGAGGCGTACCAGCAGGATGACGGCAGCTGGTACTACGGCAACTTCGCTGACACGCGCACGCTCTTCGAGTGGGGCTTCAATAACTTCAGCTATCAGGACGTTCTGCGCTCCACCGAGACCGTAACGGAGGTACCCGTTGCGATGGGCGCGGACGCCGATACCGTCACCGCCCGAGCGAGCACGACCATCCGCGCCTTCCTGCCGAACGACGCCGACCTGGCGGCGATCGAGCGGACGATCACCCTCTCGCCGGACATCGCCGAAGCCGGTCTTACCGCGCCGGTCAGCGCGGGGCAGGTCGTCGGCGAGATCAGCGTGATCCGCGACGGCGTGGTGCTCGGCACCTCGCCGCTCGTTACGACCACCTCGGTCGATCTCTCCCGCATGGAGTACATGAAGGATCAGCTCCGCGAAACGCTGCGCACGCCGGGCGTCATTTTGGTGTTCTGGGCGCTGGTGCTGCTCTTTGCCACATACATTCTCGTTGTGGTGCGCTACCGCTCCAAGCGCCGCGCCTACCAGAAGCGGCTGGAAATGGCGCGCACCGTCCGGCTCGATATGGAGGATGACGAGGAAGAGCTGCGGCAGTCCCGCCGCGTGCGCGCCACGACCGGCGCGCCGCGCAGCCGCTATCGCGAGGACGTGATGCTCACGCCGGACTCTGCCGTGGATGAGCCGACGCGCGTCACCGGCGAGCGGCCGACCGTAGCGCCAGAGGACGAACCGACCCGCCCCGTGCCGGACACGAAGGACGCCGGGAGTGAGCCCGGCCGCGACGCCACGCGGGACTACTTTGAAGAGTTCTTCGGGAAAAAGTGAATTATTAAAGAAAATCCCCTGCCGCGCGAAAATGAAGTGACCCCAAAAAGTTAGACAATATTTCGAAGTAAAAATTGTTCAAGCAACCGAAAGGGCTTGCTGTCTGTGAATTGCAGGCGGCAAGCCCTTTAGCTTTGCCTTGATCCTGCGGTTGTTGTAGTAA
>CAKSWA010000088.1 GCA_934511165.1 uncultured Oscillospiraceae bacterium
CCATCAACCTCGCCAAGAAGATCGACTCCGCCGTGTTCCCCGGCACCCAGGGCGGCCCGCTCGAGCACATCATCGCCGCCAAGGCCATCTGCTTCGGCGAGGCGCTCAAGCCCGAGTTCAAGGCCTACGGTGAGCAGGTCGTCAAGAACGCCGCGGTCCTCGCTGAGGGCCTGAAGGCCGAAGGCTTCCGCCTGGTCTCCAACGGCACTGACAACCACCTGATGCTCGTCGATGTCCGCAACTTCAACATCACCGGTAAGGAGATCGAGCACCGTCTGGACGAGTGCTTCATCACCGTCAACAAGAACGCCATCCCCAACGACCCCGAGAAGCCGTTCGTCACCTCCGGTATCCGCGTCGGCACTCCCGCTGCCACCACCCGCGGTCTGAAGGAAGAGGACATGAAGGAGATCGCCCGCATCATGGGTATGGTCGCCCGCGACTTCGAAGGCAACAAGGCCGCCGCTCAGGAGGCTGTCGTCGCCCTGACGAAGAAGTACCCCATCTACGAATAAAATATCTCAAAATAAAAGGAACCGTCCCGATGGGACGGTTCCTTTTATTTTGGGGGATGCAGCCCGCCGCGCGCATAATTTGTCCGCCTTGGCGGGCAAATTCCACACTTGCGGGCTGAGAAGTGTTTTTTCTGACGCACGTGTCGTCAGAAAAAACGATCAAAATCATTTCGCGTCTGCGGACGCGAAAGTCTGCGACGCTTGCGCCTGTTTTCTGCCCGTAGGGCAGAAAATGCGGCACGGGAGTGCCGAGCCTGTTTGCCGCCGATGGCGGCAAATGCGGCGTGATAGATTTTTATGAAAAGCGCCGCGGGCCAAAAAGCCCGCGGCATCTTTTATTTCCGGATATCCATGACGATCATGCCGCACGCGCGGCAGAGGTGGGCGATGGGACGGACGACCTCGCTCGCTTTGCAAAGGTAGAAGTCGTTTCCAATCGGGAGAGAGGTCATCTTGAACGGCTCTTCGGTCCACAGGAGCTCATAGCTGTTATTGCCGCGCAGGTAACCGTTCTCCATTTCTCTTGTGCAGTAGGGGCAGTTCATGTCGATCCTCCTTTTTTCCATTACAGGGCCATGCGGAAGATCTTCAGCACGTCTTCCTTTGCAAGCGGCTCGAAGCCTTCCGCGAGGCCGCCGTTCGCGGCCTTCTCGGCCATGATGTCGAAGTGCGCATCGTCGATGCCGAGCTCGCTCAGGTGCGCGGGCATACCGATGCTCGTGAAGAATTCGCGCGTTTTGTCGATGGCGGCGCGGGCGATCTCCATCGGCGCGCGCTGGAAATCGATGCCCCAGACGTTCACGCCGTATTCGACATACTTCCACACATTTTCCTCGCGCAGCACATACTCCATCCAGTAGGGCGTGAGCAGGGCAAGGCCCGCGCCGTGGGTGATGTCGTAGAAGGCGCTGAGCTCATGCTCCATCGCGTGCACCGACCACGCCGCGCTCTCGCCGCAGCTCAGAAGGCCGTTGATGGCAAGGCTCGAGGCCCACATCAGGTTCGCGCGCGCCTCGTAGTTGTCGGGCTCTGCAAGGGCGATGGGCGTATAGTGGATGCAGGTCTTCAGCACGCCCTCGGCAAGACGGGACTGAATATAGGCTCCCTTCGTGCGGTTGAAATAATTTTCAAACGTGTGGCTCATGATATCCGATGCGCCGCTCGCGGTCTGATACGCGGGCAGGGACATGCTGTAGGTCGGGTCGAGGATGGAGAAGACGGGCTTGGTGTGGTCGTTGCCGCTGCCCCACTTTTCGTTCTTCTCCATGTCCGAGATCACGGCGAAGCCGTCCATCTCAGAGCCGGTGGCGGCGTTCGTCAGCACCGCCGCGATGGGCAGCGCCGCCACGAGCTTTTTGCGGTCGAGCACGAGATCCCAGGCGTCTC
>CAKSWA010000089.1 GCA_934511165.1 uncultured Oscillospiraceae bacterium
CGATGGCCTGCACGCAGCAGTCGACCTTCGGGATCATGCCGCCGGCGATCGTGCCCTTGTCCTTGAGCGCCTTGACGTCCTGAATGTTCAGATAGCTGATGACGTCGCGGATCTTGATGTCGTTGCACAGTCCTTCGATATCCGTGAGGATCACGAGCTTCTCAGCGCCGAGCGCGGAAGCAAGCTTGCCCGCGGCGGTGTCGCCGTTGATGTTGAAGGTGTGGCCCTGACCGTCGGTTCCGACAGGGGCGATGACGGGGATGTAACCCGCGTCGAGCATGGCCAAGATGGGCTTGGGGTCGACGTAATCCACGTCGCCGACGAAGCCGTGCACCTCGTCACGCTGATGGCAGTGGTAAATGTCGCCGCTGACGCCGGAAAGACCGACCGCCTTGCCGCCGAGCTTGTTGATAAAGCCGACGAGCTCAGTGTTCACCTGACCGACGAGCACCATCTCAACGACACGCATGATGTCGGCGGAGGTGTAGCGCAGGCCGTCGATGAATTCAACGGGGATGTCGAGCTTTTCGAGCATCTTGTTGATGCCCGGGCCGCCGCCGTGGCTCAGCACCGGCTTCATGCCGAGGAGTTTGAGCAGCACCACGTCGTGCATGACGGCGTCCTTGAGCTCTTCGTTGATCATGGCGTTGCCGCCGTACTTGATGAACCGGCAGCGGCCATGATGCGGCCCCAGTTGGCGTCGCGGCCGAAGACGGCAGCCTTGAAGAGCATGGAGCCCGCAATGGACTTGGCGACCAGGCGCGCGTCGTGCTCGGTGGGAAGGCCATAGGCCTCGACCTCGATGAGGTGGGTCGCGCCCTCGCCGTCGGAAGCGACGCGGCGGGCCATGTCGGTGCAGATGGCGAGAACGAGGTCAGCCATCGCCTTCTTGTCTTCCTCGGTCTTGATCTCAACGCCGGAAGCGCCGTTGGCAAGCAGGAAGATGGAGTCGTTGGTGGAGGTGTCGCCGTCGACAGTGCACATATTGAAGCTCTTATCCACTGCCGCGGAGAGCATCTTCTGGAGGTCGGCGGGGTCAGCCTTGGCGTCGGTCGTCACGTAGACGAGCATCGTGGCCATATTGGGGTGGATCATGCCCGAACCCTTGGCCATCGCGCCGATCTTCACCGTGCCGGTGGAGAGCTCCAGCTCATAGGCGCACTCCTTGCGGACGGTATCGGTGGTCATGATGGCGTAGGCCGCCTCGGAGCCGTTCTCCTTGGCAAGCTTGCCAGGGATGATCTCGCGAATGCCCTGGAGCACCTTATCGACCGGCAGTCTCTGGCCGATGACGCCGGTGGAGCAGACGAAGACTTCGTCTTCACCGAGGCCGAGGAGCTTTTCCGCCTCGCGCTCGACGGTACGGGCATCCTCGATGCCCTGCGTGCCGGTCGCGGCGTTGGCATTGCCGGAGTTGATGACGACAGCGCGGGCCTTGCCCTTTTTCAGGATCTCGCGGTCGAGGATGACCGGAGCGGCGCAGAACTTGTTCGTGGTGAAGCAAGCCGCGCAGGAGCAGGGCAGGTCAGAGTAGAGAACGGCGACATCGGGCTTCTTGTTCTCGCGCTTTTTGATGGCGGTGTAGGTTGCACCCGCGGTGAAGCCCTGCGGCGTGGTCACGCCGCCATCGATCTTTTTCAGATTGGACATAGTGGGGGGATCTCCTCTCTTAAGATAAGTATATCAGCTTTTCTGGACGGGATCGGGTCGAACTTCGTCGAAGCGATGATTACGGATACATCGGGGGCATCATGAGGCCGGTGGTCTCGGGCAGACCCATGATGAGGTTCATGTTCTGGATGGCCTGGCCGGCAGCGCCCTTGCCGATGTTGTCGATCACGGAGGAGACGATCAGGCGGTGGGTACGCGCGTCGAAGGTCGGGGTCATCTC
>CAKSWA010000090.1 GCA_934511165.1 uncultured Oscillospiraceae bacterium
GGCAACGGGGCACATATGCTGGACTTCCGCTGAGTAGATCATTGTGTATCCATCCTTTCCTAAAAGAGCCGCAGCCGAACCTCCGGCACCGGCCCGTTATTAACTTTAAAACGTTTCCGTATCCAGCTTGGTATTATATCAAATTTCGGCGAAAAAGCAAGGAGTTTATACCGAATGCAAATAAAACCTGTGCGGCGGGGGCATGCTGAAAAAAGTACGGTTCGCCGTGGAAAAACTATGTAGAATGCGCGTTGCTTTATGGCGGAGATTGTGGTACTATGCGCTTGGAAATAGAGAAAATCATAGAAAAGGATGAGGGATATATGCGCAGAACAAAGATCATTTGCACCATCGGTCCCGCCAGCAGCAGCGAGGAAGTCATGCGTGAACTCCTGCTCGCCGGGCTGAACGTCGCCCGCATGAACTTCTCCCACGGCACGCACGAGAGCCATGCCGAACTGATCACGCGCTTCCGCAAGGTGCGCGATGAGCTCCATCTCCCCGCCGCCGTGATGCTCGACACCAAGGGTCCGGAAATCCGTCTCGGTCTCTTCGATGAGCCGGTCGAGGTCGTTTCCGGTCAGGCGTACACCTTCTCCACCGTGGAGACGGCCGGCACCGCCGAGCGCTGCTATGTGAACTATGCCGAGCTGCCCGCCGATGTGAAGAGCGGCGATACGCTCCTCGTGGACGACGGCGAGCTCTCCTTCCGCGTGGAGGAGACGACCGACACCGAGATCCGCTGCACCGTTGTGGACGGCGGCATGATGAAGAGCCAGAAGGGTGTGAACATCCCCGGCGCGCGGCTCAACATGCCGTTCCTTTCCGAGCGCGACAAGAGCGACCTTCTCTTCGGCATTGAGCAGAATGTGGACTATGTCGCGGCCTCGTTCACGCGCCGCGCGCAGGACATCATCGACATGCGCTCGTTCCTCAATTCCCACGGCGGCGAGGGAATCCGCATCATTGCGAAAATCGAGAACACCGAGGGCGTGGAAAAGTTTGACGAAATTCTCGCCGCCTCCGACGGCATCATGGTCGCCCGCGGCGACATGGGCGTAGAAATTCCGTTTGAGCGTCTCCCCGGCATCCAGAAGCACTTCATCCGCGCCTGCTGCCAGGCCGGCAAAACCGTCATCACCGCCACGCAGATGCTCGACAGCATGGAGGAAAACCGCCGCCCGACCCGTGCGGAAATTTCCGATGTTGCCAACGCCGTTTTTGACGGCAGCAGCGCCGTGATGCTCTCCGGCGAGACCGCCGCGGGCAAATACCCCGTGGACGCCGTGAAAACCATGGCCCGCATCGCCGAGCAGGCCGAGCAGGACGCCTTCGCCGCCGACATCTACAAGAACATCTGGCATGCGATGGATCACTCCGACAACACCAACGCTGTGAGCGCCGCCGCCTGCACGATGGCCGAGCAGACATACGCGCAGGCGATCATCGCCGACACGAGCACCGGCAAAGCCGCGCGCCGCGTTGCGAAGTACCGCCCGGCGCAGATGATTCTCGCCGCGACACCGTCCGAGAAGGTCTATCACCAGCTTGCGCTCGTCTGGGGCGTGTACCCCCTGCGCACACAGCCGGTGGACAGCGTGGATGTGCTGTTCCACTGCGCCATTGAAAAGGCGAAGGAACTCGGCTACATTACCTCCGGCGATACCGTCGTCATGACCGCCGGCATCCCGCTCAACACCCACGGCAGCACCAACATGGTCAAGGTACAGACCATCCGGTAAAAAATTTCTGATACAAAAAAATCTCCGATTTTTCAATCGGAGATTTTTTCAGACTGTCAAAAAAGCCTCGCAGAGTTTGCGCCCGCAGGCGCAAATAGAGTATCAATCATTTTCTCCGG
>CAKSWA010000091.1 GCA_934511165.1 uncultured Oscillospiraceae bacterium
ACCTCCCTCATACATATGAGGGAGGTTTTTCTTGACAAAGCCTGGAAAGTGTGATATCAATATGATATCAAAACAATTTATGGAGGCGAATGTCATGCAGGAAAAAATTATTACCGGCCGTAAGTACGGTATGGCTGTGCTGCTCGGGTATCTGGCGCTGCTCGCCGTCGCGATCCTTGCCATCGTTTACGGCGCGGTGCGCGGCCGTGTTTTCTTTGTGGTTCTCGGCGTTCTGTACATTTCTCTCGGCTGGATCGGCCTGTGCGGCCTGCGCATTCTCAAGCCGCAGGAGGCGCTTGTGCTCACGCTTTTCGGCAAGTATGTCGGCACGCTCAAGGGCGAAGGATTTTATTATGTAAACCCGTTCTGCTCGGCGGTTAACCCCGCGGCGAACACGAAGCTCAGCCAGAGCGGCGATGTGGACGGCGGCAAGAACGGCATCGTGATCGCCGCCGGACAGACGGGCGGCTCGGTCGAGGTCGTCGGGAATAAGAAAATCTCCCTCAAGATCATGACGCTGAATAACTCCCGCCAGAAGATCAACGACTGCCTCGGCAACCCCGTGGAGATCGGCATTGCGGTCATGTGGCGCGTGGTGGACACGGCGAAGGCCGTCTTTGACGTGGATAACTACAAGGAATACCTTTCGCTCCAGTGCGACAGCGCGCTGCGCAACATCGTGCGGATCTACCCTTATGATGTAGCGCCGAACGTTGATACGACCGGCGACGGTGTGGCGGACGAAGGAAGCCTGCGCGGTTCGAGCGAGATCGTAGCTGAGCGCATCCGCAAGGAGATCCAGCAGCGCGTAGACGCTGCGGGCATTGAGATCATCGAAGCACGCATCACGTATCTGGCCTACGCGACGGAAATCGCGGCGGTCATGCTGCAGCGCCAGCAGGCATCCGCCATCATTGACGCGCGCAAAATGATCGTGGACGGCGCGGTCGGCATGGTGGAAATGGCGCTCGAACGCCTGAGTGAGAACAACGTTGTCACGCTCGACGACGAGCGCAAGGCGGCAATGGTTTCAAATCTCCTCGTCGTGCTCTGCGGCAACCGCGACGCGCAGCCCGTGGTGAACTCGGGAAGTCTGTACTGATATGGCAGAAACGGAAACCGGGAAAAAGCAGGTGCCGCTGCGCCTGTCCCCGAAGCTGTATGCGGCGATCGCCGCGTGGGCAGAGGACGATTTCCGCTCGGTAAACGGCCAGATCGAGTATCTGCTCACCGAATGCGTCCGCCAGCGGAAGAAAAACGGGAAATATGTCTCTGACGAGCTGGATAAGCCGCCGGAACTGGATATCTAAAGAGGTGAAAAAGCGTTATGAAAAGAGCGCAGATCGATGCTTTCTGCGGCTGCCGCGAAACGCTCTACCAGCGCATCGCGTTTTTCGCCGCCCCAGCCATCCTGATCGCGGGCATCGTGTATGTCGCCGTGCGGTATGCACAGCTCCCGGCGGAGATCCCGTCGCACTATAATTTTTACGGCGAGATCGACGGCTACAGCAGCCGCGGAACGCTCTGGATCATGCCCATCATCGGCATTCTGTGCGACGCTTTGATGCTCGCCGTGAGTTTTTTCCCGCAGACATGGAATGTCGGCACGAGCGTGACGGTGTTCAACCGTGCGCTGGTATACCGGCGCGTGCGCGATCT